>NZ_CAJCKD010000087.1:0-126 GCF_903970855.1 Curtobacterium sp. ME12 | reverse complement strand
CCCCCCCCCCCCCCCCCCCCCCCCCCCCCCCCCCCCCCCCCCCCCCCCCCCCCCCCCCCCCCCCCCCCCCCCCCCCCCCCCCCCCCCCCCCCCCCCCCCCCCCCCCCCCCCCCCCCCCCCCCCCCC
>NZ_CAJCKD010000086.1:0-136 GCF_903970855.1 Curtobacterium sp. ME12 | reverse complement strand
GACGCGGACCGAGCGGCCTGCGCAGCGCGCTGACGCGGACCGAGCGGCCTGCGCAGCGCGCTGACGCGGACCGAGCGGCCTGCGCAGCGCGCTGACGCGGACCGAGCGGCCTGCGCAGCGCGCTGACGCGGACCGA
>NZ_CAJCKD010000085.1:0-142 GCF_903970855.1 Curtobacterium sp. ME12 | reverse complement strand
GACAACGCCATCCTCACCGGCACCACCGTCCACATCTCCGAGGACGCCGCCGGCCTGCTGAACAAGACCTTCGGCACCGACGCCGTCAAGCGCGGCCTCCTCGTCGGCACCGCCACCATCACCGCACAGATCAAGTAACACC
>NZ_CAJCKD010000084.1:0-148 GCF_903970855.1 Curtobacterium sp. ME12 | reverse complement strand
ACCTTCCTGAACGCCGGCTTTTCATCCGAGGGTCGTGGGTTCGAGCCCCACGGGGCCCACACCTTCCTGAACGCCGGCTTTTCATCCGAGGGTCGTGGGTTCGAGCCCCACGGGGCCCACACCTTCCTGAACGCCGGCTTTTCATCCG
>NZ_CAJCKD010000083.1:0-165 GCF_903970855.1 Curtobacterium sp. ME12 | reverse complement strand
CGCCGAGGACGAGGGCGCCGGTCGTGGCGAGGGTGATGGAGGTCTTGAGGCTCTTACGCATCGTGATCAGTCCTTTGCTGTTGTCGCGCTCGGCGCGGCTGCTGTGTGCGCGCCGAACACACCCTTGGTGGGGTGGAGAACCAGCGATGTGCGGCTGGTGAGCGC
>NZ_CAJCKD010000082.1:0-172 GCF_903970855.1 Curtobacterium sp. ME12 | reverse complement strand
ACAAGACGAATGCCTCTCTGGCGGAACCTGTGATGGGTCGAGCGGGGAGTGCGTCTGGTCCTTGAGAACTCAACAGCGTGCACATTGTCAATGCCAATTTATTGATTGACCTCGTGCCTGGTCGGTTTGTCCGGCTGGGTCATGAAGCAATTCCTTTTGGATTGAAGATTGT
>NZ_CAJCKD010000081.1:0-185 GCF_903970855.1 Curtobacterium sp. ME12 | reverse complement strand
ACGGGCCGTAGAACGCAGAAAACCCCTGACCAGTACTGGTCAGGGGTTCCCTGGTTCTTCACGTTAAGTCCGGCGGCGTCCTACTCTCCCACAAGGTCCCCCTTGCAGTACCATCGGCGCTGAGAGGCTTAGCTTCCGGGTTCGGAATGTGACCGGGCGTTTCCCTCTCGCTATGACCACCGGAA
>NZ_CAJCKD010000080.1:0-212 GCF_903970855.1 Curtobacterium sp. ME12 | reverse complement strand
TCGTTGTCACGACGGGGAGCACGGTCGTCACGGTTGAAGCTGCGCGGTGCACGGTCGTCGCGGTCGAACGAGCGACGCGGACGGTCCTCGTTGTCACGACGGGGAGCACGGTCGTCACGGTTGAAGCTGCGCGGTGCACGGTCGTCGCGGTCGAACGAGCGACGCGGACGGTCCTCGTTGTCACGACGGGGAGCACGGTCGTCACGGTTGAA
>NZ_CAJCKD010000079.1:0-360 GCF_903970855.1 Curtobacterium sp. ME12 | reverse complement strand
GGTCCGGCACCGCTGACTCGTCCCAACCGTGCTCGGCGAACTCGGCGATGCGCCCTTCTGCGGTGGCCTTGCCGAGCTCGGGCTCCGGGTGCGAGGTGAAGAACTGCCACGGCGTCGAGGCCGCGGACCCTCTGTCCCTACACCGCGCTCTGCCGACCTGGGATCGCCGCACCGCGCTCCGAGCTGACGTCGGCCCAGTCGAGCTTGGAGTTGGTGAACGTCGTCGGGTCCTGCGGGTCCGGCACCGCTGACTCGTCCCAACCGTGCTCGGCGAACTCGGCGATGCGCCCTTCTGCGGTGGCCTTGCCGAGCTCGGGCTCCGGGTGCGAGGTGAAGAACTGCCACGGCGTCGAGGCCGCG
>NZ_CAJCKD010000078.1:0-593 GCF_903970855.1 Curtobacterium sp. ME12 | reverse complement strand
GGGGACGCGGGGCGTTTCCCCGCTCGGACAGGTGTTGACGGTTAGTGCTGGTTGCGGCGGCGGTACGCAATAACTGCGACCGCGATGAGGGCGATGGCGCCGCCGGCGGACAGGGCGATCCAGGGGCCCGCAGCGGGGCCGGTGGTGGTGCCGCCGGTGTTGACGGTCGCGCCGACGGTCGAGACCGGGTCGACGACCACGGCGCCGTCGTCAGTGACCGTGATCGCGAGTGCGAGCACGGCTTCACCGTCAGCGGTCTCGACCTGGATGGTGTGCGATCCGGTGGGCGTGCCCGCCGGGATCACCACGGAGGTGCTGAACGCGCCGGCGGTGTCGGTGGTGACCAAGTCCAGGACCACCGGGTCGCTGTGCAACACGATCTGGTATGTCGTGTTCGCAGCCAGGCCGGTCGCGGACAGCGGGATGCGGTCCCCGACGGTGAAGGTCGTGGTCCCACCGGTGCTCAGCGTCGCAGCGGGCGCTTCCGGTGACGTCGACGGCGTCGTGCTCGGTGCGGTCGGGGTGCCGGTGGGTTCCGTCGACGGAGCCGGCGTCGTCGGCTCACCCGACGGAACCGGCGTCGTCGGCTCACC
>NZ_CAJCKD010000077.1:0-735 GCF_903970855.1 Curtobacterium sp. ME12 | reverse complement strand
AGGGTGTGTTCGGCGCGCACACAGCAGCCGCGCCGAGCGCGACAACAGCAAAGGACTGATCACGATGCGTAAGAGCCTCAAGACCTCCATCACCCTCGCCACGACCGGCGCCCTCGTCCTCGGCGGTGCCGCGTTCGGGATCTCCTCCGCCCAGGCCGCGACCCCGAACGTGCACACGGTGTCCTCGTCGTCCGAGTCGAAGATCCCCGCACCCGTCGCCTCGGTCCCCGAGGTCCTCGGTGGTTCCACCGCCGTGAAGCTCGACTCCGGCTTCACCGACGCCCTCACCGCCCTGAAGCTCACCCCCGGCGTCTCCGGCGACGCAACCCTGGAAGACGGGTCGGTGTCGTTCCCGATCACCGCCGGGTCGGTCACCTACTGGTCCCCGGACGGCAACTACCGCCCCTACGTGCAGGGCCTGCTGAACCACGACGACTCGGGTCTGACCCTGAAGGCCGGCGACACCACCGTCACGCTGGAGAACTTCGTCGTGAACCCGGGCTCGTCCAAGCTCTACGGCGACGTCCTCGTCAACGGCAAGGTCGCCGCGGCCAACGCGTTCCTGTTCGAGCTGCACGGCGGCTCCCTCAAGCCCCTCCAGCTCGAGGGCGACAACGCCATCCTCACCGGCACCACCGTCCACATCTCCGAGGACGCCGCCGGCCTGCTGAACAAGACCTTCGGCACCGACGCCGTCAAGCGCGGCCTCCTCGTCGGCACCGCCACCATCACCGC
>NZ_CAJCKD010000076.1:0-848 GCF_903970855.1 Curtobacterium sp. ME12 | reverse complement strand
TCGCGGGCGGCGAGTCCGACGCGGTTGAGGTACCGGACGACGATGCCGTAGGAACGCAGCAACGTGGTCTCGGTGTACGGCACGTCGAGGGTGTCGCAGTGGTCACGCACCAGCAGGCGGGCCTGCTTCAGCGCCGGCCGCGGCATCGACGGGAACAGGTGGTGCTCGACCTGGTAGTTCAGCCCACCCATCAGGAACGACACCCACCAGCCGCCACGGATGTTGCGCGAGGTGCGCACCTGGCGGGAGAAGAAGTCGACCTTCGCGTCGTGCGCGATCGTCGGCATGCCCTTGTGGTTCGGGGCGAACGAAGCGCCCATCATCACGCCGAACACGGCCAGCTGCACCCCGAGGAACGCACACGCCATCCCGAACGGCAGGAACCAGAACACCACCGTCAGGTAGATCGCGAACCGCGCCACCAGCAGGATGCCCTCGAGGACCCGCCCCCGGACGTCTCTGCGCCCACCCGTCCCGCGGAGCACCGACATGACGGCGGCCCGGTGCAGGTTGATGCCCTCGAGCGTGAGCAACGGGAAGAACAACCAGCCCTGGTACTGCACGAACACCCGGAGCGGCCCGTTCCCGACGGCGGCGGCGTCCTCGGGCAGGAACCGGATCGCGTCGGGGGCGATGTCCGGGTCCTTGCCGACGGTGTTCGGGTTGCCGTGGTGGCGGGTGTGCTTGTTCATCCACCACGAGTAGCTGAGGCCCACCAGGAACGTGCCGAGCCAGCGGCCCGCACGGTCGTTCCACTTCTGGGACTCGAACACCTGACGGTGCGCAGCCTCGTGCGACAGGAACGCGAACTGCGTGAACAGCACACCCAGCGCACCGGCCACGATCAG
>NZ_CAJCKD010000075.1:0-879 GCF_903970855.1 Curtobacterium sp. ME12 | reverse complement strand
GCTGGTTCCCGGCCGTCGCGGACATCTGCGGTGAGGCCGGCGCGGATGGTTTCCCGGAACCGCCGGTACGCGGACCGGTAGTAGTCCGCCCCATCAACGCTCGTGTCGGCGGAGGAGGCGAGGCTGTAGGCGAGCAGCTCCATCAGCGCTGGTTCTTCCGCATGTGCGGCCATGAGAGCGTGGAGGAACGCGACGGTGCCCTTCTCCGCGATCAACGGCACTAACGGAGTGGAGATCGCCTGCGTCCACCGCTCCACGGTCGCTGCCAGCAGGGCACGGTCGGTCGGGAAGAACTCCCGTACCGTTGCCGCACTCATGCCGGCATGCTCCGCGGCGGTCTCGAGGGTGAACCGGCTCACGCCGCCGTCGTGGAGCGCAGTGATCGCGCCGTTGATCGCGCGGGTCTTTGGGGCTGCTTCTTCGGCCGCGGTTTGGCTGGTCAGTGGTGCGAGGGGGTGTTTCCGGAACCATTCCAGCAGCCCCTTCGCGCGGGACTGTCCGAACGCGTGATCGGTGGGGCGGTCGGGGGTGAAGAGGTCGCTGAAGCCGGGCACGTCGCGCAGGAGTGGGTCGAGGGGTTGGAACGCCATCGACCAGTCCGGGAAGGTGCGCTCCTGGACTTCTTCGTCGAGGAGGACCCGGACGTTGGTGTGGCGGGGATCGATACGGACCTGCTCGAATCGGGCGTGGACGACGTCGTCGTCGCCCTCGAGGATCCCGAGACAGTTGTCGCCCTTGTGGGCGAGGATCCCGGTGACCCCGAGGGCGGTGTTCTTCTCCCGGCCTACGGCGAGGATCTGCGCGAGCTCGGAGTCCGTGATCGGACGAGTCTGCGTGCTGGTGTAGACGAGTGAACGCATCAGTACTTAGGCCTCCCTG
>NZ_CAJCKD010000074.1:0-1529 GCF_903970855.1 Curtobacterium sp. ME12 | reverse complement strand
GGGGTTCAGGTGACCCCCGATGTTCACACCGGGGTGGCCGCCGACGGTCGATCCGGGCGTGTCGAGCGCGTCCGGATCACGCCGGGATGTCGGAGCGGGGCACCGTCGCGGCGCTTCCATCCCGTAAACTGGTCGGGACCCGTGGACATTCCGGGTCAGCGCATGCCCGGACGCCGTCGCAGTCGTCCACCGAGTGTGCGAGCTGATGCGAACAGACTGAGGTTCTCTTGCCGACTGCCACCGTGACCCGGCCCGACACCGATCGACCCCGATCGCCGCTGTCCCGCAAGGTCCGTGCGTACGTCTCGTTGACGAAGCCGCGCGTGATGGAGCTGCTGCTCGTCACCACGGCGCCGACGATGTTCCTCGCCGAACGCGGCGTCCCCGACCTGTGGCTCGTCTTCTGGACGATGCTGGGCGGAGCGATGTCGGCCGGTTCGGCGTCGGCCTTCAACTGCTACATCGACCGGGACATCGACCGGCTGATGAAGCGGACCAGCACCCGCCCGCTCGTCACCGGGGAGCTGTCCGACCGCGAGGCGCTCGTGTTCTCGTGGGTGCTCGGCATCCTGTCGACCGCGGTGCTCGGGTTCCTGGTGAACTGGCTGGCCGCCGCGCTGAGCGTCATCGCGATCCTCATCTACGTGTTCGTCTACACGCTGTGGCTCAAGCGCCGCACCCCGCAGAACATCGTCTGGGGCGGCTCGGCCGGCTGCATGCCGGTGCTCATCGGCTGGGCGGGCGTCACCGGGTCGCTGACCTGGACCCCGGTCATCCTGTTCATGGTGATCTTCCTCTGGACGCCGCCGCACTACTGGCCGCTGTCGATGAAGTACCGCGACGACTACGACGCGGCCGACGTGCCGATGCTCGCCGTGGTCCGTGGCCGCACCGTCGTCGGCCTGCAGGTCGTGCTCTACGCCTGGGCGACGCTCGTCTGCTCACTGCTGCTCATCCCGGTCGGGCACATGGGTCCGCTCTACACGGTCGTCGCGCTGGCGGGCGGCATCTGGTTCGTCGTCGAGTCGCACCGCCTGTACTCGCGGGCCATCCAGCACGTCGAGCACGTGCAGCCGATGCGGGTCTTCCACAGCTCGATCACGTACCTGACGCTGCTCTTCATCGCCGTGGGCATCGACCCGCTGCTGCCGCAGGTCTTCACCTTCTAGGCGGTCGAGGCGGGGCGCCCGCGCGCGCTCTGTCCGCAAGACGCCGTCACGTCCAGTCGACGCCGTCGCGTCCAGTCGACGCCGCGACGTGTGGGCACGACGCCGCGCATCCGCCGAGACGCCGCCGGATCCGGCGGCGTCTCGTGCACCCGGAGGCGTGTCCGCAGGGCACCGGCGTCCCGTGCTCGGCACGAGGCGGACGGGAGGCCCGTGGCGGGGCCGCCACGGGCCTTCCGTCCGGTTCTGGGTTGAACTCCCGTCCCATTACTCGATCCCGGATGGCGTCTTCTCCCTTGAAAAAAAAAAAAAACAGATGCCAAAGCCTCAGCCTCTCTCTGCTGAGAACATAGAAGAACGCCG
>NZ_CAJCKD010000073.1:0-1711 GCF_903970855.1 Curtobacterium sp. ME12 | reverse complement strand
ACTGGAGGCCCGTCACCAGCTGGTGACGGGCCTCCAGTCGGGGAGACGCGGGCGTCGTCAGGCGCGCGCCTGGCGCACCCGGTCCGCGAACGCGGCGTGCAGCGGGTGCTCCGCGTCGAGCCCAGTGATCTGCGTGACCACGTCGGCGTCGGACGCGTCCGATGCCAGGAGGGCCTGCAGCTCAACGCTTTGTTCGTCGTCCGCGACGTCGAAGCGGAGCGCCGCGGCCATCGCGTCGAGGAGCGCGGTCGGCTCGGTACCGTCCTCGGCCAGCGCGGCGGCGGGCGAGACGAACCGCTCGTCGCGCGACAGCTTGCGGAGCGGCTGACGGCCGACGCGGGTCACCGTGTCGGGCAGGTGCGGGTTCTCGAACCGGCCGATGATCGCCTGCACGTACGCGCGGTGCACCTCGGGGTCGAGCTCGTGCCGGCGGATGAGCAGGTCGCTCGTCTCGGCGAGCACGGACTCGAGCTCGGAGCGCACGGCGGGGATCGCGATGGCGTCCGAGATCTTGTCGGCCCCGGCGACGAAGCCGTGGTACGCGACGGTGGCGTGTCCGGTGTTCACCGTGAAGAGCTTGCGCTCGATCGACGCCGCGAGGCCGTCGACGTAGTGCGCGCCGGGGATCTCCGGCTCGTTCCCACCGAACGGCGTGCGGTCGATTGCCCACTCGTAGTAGGTCTCGACGGTGACATCGAGTCCGCCGCCCTCGGGCTGTGCGGGCACGATGCGGTCGACGGCGGTGTTCGCGAAGACGGCCTTCGCGAGGGCCGCGTCGCGGCCGTCCTCGGGCAGGGCCGCGACGATGAACTCGCGCAGGCGGTCCGTGGCGTTCAGGGCGTTCTCGCACGCCATGACCGCGATCGGCGCGGCGTCCGCGTCGCGGGCGACGAGCGCGCGGGCGATCACCGGTGCGATGAACTTCAGGACGTTCGGGCCGACGGCGCACGTGACGACCGCGGCGGTCGCGATCTCGGCGACCACGCCGTCCTCGTCCTGGGCGCTGTTCAGCGCACGGAAGTTCGTGACCTCGTGGTCCTGGGCGCCGGCCCCGACCTCGTGCACGGTGTACGAGTCGGCTGCGGCCAGAGCGTCGATGAGCGGTGCGGCGACGTCGGCGAAGACGACCTCGTACCCGGCCTCGTGGAGCAGGAGCCCGACGAAGCCGCGGCCGATGTTGCCGGCACCGAAGTGGACGGCGGTGCTGGTGCTCACTCGTTGACCTCGCCGAGGATCGACAGGATCGCTGCGGTGTCCTGGGCGTCGGTGAGCTTCTGGACCTCGTCCTCGTCGGAGAACACGATCGCGATCTTCGACAGGATGTCGAGGTGCTCGTTGTTCACACCGGCGATGCCGACGACGAAGCGCACGGGGTTGCCGTCCCAGTCGATCGGGCTGGCGTAGCGGATGAACGACAGGGCGGACGACTTGATGGCGTCCTTCGCGTCGTTCGTGCCGTGCGGGATGGCGAGGAAGTTGCCCATGTAGGTGGACACGCTCTTCTCGCGCTCGAGCATCGCCGGGTAGTAGTCGGCCGTGACCGCGCCCGCAGCCTCGAGGATCTCGGCCGCCTCCTTCATCGCCTCCGACTTGGTCGGCGCGGTGTCCTCGGTGTGGATGCGGATCTGGCTCTCCTGCAGGACGGGCATCGGGGGTTCTCCTTGTGTTGAGGACGAGATGGAGGGGACGGGTCAGCCCCGTCCCCTCCGAT
>NZ_CAJCKD010000072.1:0-1729 GCF_903970855.1 Curtobacterium sp. ME12 | reverse complement strand
CGGCAGTTCGCCCGGTGGCGTGCCGGGTTCCTCGACCACGAGATCTCCGAACCGCACGAGCTCGAGCAGATCACCACCGCACCGGTCGACCCGACCGAGGTCGCGGCGTTCCTCGCGGACAAGGCCAACGCCGTCCTCCCTGATGGTGAGCAGCGGTACGCACCGGCGACAATCAGTCGCTACGTCGCCGCGATCGACTGGGAACACGCCCGCCGCGGCCACACCCCACCAGGCGCCACACCCATCGTCCGCGACGTCCTGAAAGGCATCCGTCGCACCCGTTCCGTGCCGGTTCGGCGGGCGAAGCCGATGACGTTGAAGGCACTGCAGACGACCCTGTTGAAGATCGACGTCGCTGATCTGCAGACCGGCGCGCTCGGAGCCCGCGATCATGCGCTGCTGCTGTTCGGGTTCGTCGGTGCGTTCCGCGAGTCCGAACTTACCGCCCTCACCGTCGCGGATCTCCGCCTCGTCGACGGTGAGGGCGTCTACGCCCGGGTACGGAAGTCCAAGACCGACCAGGACGGCCTCGGCCGGATCAAAGTGCTGCAGCAGGGCGCGAACCCGGTCACCTGCGCCCCCTGCGCCTATGTCAGGCTTTCCCGGTTGATGGCTGCGCAGGACGCCCGTGGAGAAGCGGGCCTGTTCGCTGCCCTCACTGGCGGGAGTCTCGCCGTTCACGTCTGCGCCGACGGACTCGGCGCAGACCGGTTGCCGCCGTCGATGCCGTTCTTCCGTGCCGTGTCGAAGTGGGGCCTGTTCCGGAACACCGGCATCAGCCCGACCACGGTCGGGAAGGCCGTCGCCCGCCGCGCACAAGCCGCGGGACTGGGGGAGGACGGCTGGTCCGGGCACTCTCTCCGTGCAGGGTTCGTCACCGAGGCACGAAACGCCGGCGCGACGGATGTGGAGATCATGAACCAGACCCACCACACCAACGCCGCCACCCTGCAGATCTACGACCGCGAATACGCACCCCTGGTCCGCAACGCCGTCACCCGGATGCGCTTGTGACTCCCCAAACTTCCCCCAAACCCGGCCCCAAACTCGAGCCCGACAGCAGGGCTTTGCTCGAGGCGCATTGGGGCCGCTTCGTCGCGTGGTGTATCGCGTCCGGACACGAGTCGCTCCCGGCGACGGCAGCAACGATTGAGCGGTTCCTGACGCTGTTCCCCGGATCTGCGTCGACGCAGCGGCTCCGCCGGCGCGCGATCCGCGCACACCACCTCGCAGTCGGCTACCCGGACCCGATGCCCACGGTGGAGGCGCGGGTATGGCCGCGAACAGAAGGCCCCGACCATGTGGCAGTGGGGAGGGTGTTGGCGGCGATCCCGAAGTACCGGTACCCGATCGGGCTCCGAGGCCGCCGCGACGCGTTCCTCACCGTCCTCCTTGGTAGCCTCAACCTCAGCCGCGAACAAGCCCGGACCATCACCCCCGCGGACGTCGCGGTGACGAGCATCGTCCGGATCCGCGGCCACGTCGTGCCATCGGCCGACGACCCGACGTCGTGCGCTGCTTGCGCGGTGACCCGGTGGCTGCGCATCGTCGGGCCCCTCTGGGCGGGGTTTCGAGGCGACGTCATCCGACTGCTCGACCCGACGAAAGGAAACCTCGACCGGCACGACTGCGAGCAGCCAGTAGCGGGGGATTGGCGCCGGGCGGAGCAGCTGCTGTTGCCGTTAGACGTCCATGGATGGGCGCGCACCGGGGTGAGCCTCTCGGGCCG
>NZ_CAJCKD010000071.1:0-2381 GCF_903970855.1 Curtobacterium sp. ME12 | reverse complement strand
CGGCACCACCGTCCACATCTCCGAGGACGCCGCCGGCCTGCTGAACAAGACCTTCGGCACCGACGCCGTCAAGCGCGGCCTCCTCGTCGGCACCGCCACCATCACCGCACAGATCAAGTAACACCCCGCACCACCACCATCGGCCCGGACCACGCAGCAGCGCGGTCCGGGCCGACCTGCGTCGGCGGCGCTGGACGTGCGGAACGACGGACGGGACGCGCGGTGCCAGACCACACCGTGCCTCCGGGCCGTCTCGTCGGCGATCCCACGGCCCCACCGCGTGCGGGGCCGCTGCTCGGACCACGTGGACTCCGAGCTGACGGACGCGCAGACCACGGCCATCGGGCACAGCTGGGGCCTGGCGAACATCAGGACCTCTGAGACCCTCGGCACGCAGTACGATCAGGTCGCGTCGCTCTCCGGAGCCGGGATGCCTGAGTCGTGGCAGCCCGACCGAGAGACCACGTACACGGACTACTCCTCCGCCGACACCCTGCAGGTCGGGCAAGCGACGGGCCAGCATGCGCTGGAGGGCAACCCATGACGGCAACGACGACAGTGTCATCGCGTTCCGATCAGGCGGAGGCCCGCGCTGCGTCCGAGGAGCGCGCGGGTGCTGTGCAACGAACGATCGCCGACACGTTCGACGCCGAGAAGGTCTCTTCTGAGATGACTCGGAAGTGGATACTGCTCGCATGTTCTGATTCAGAAGTGCATTCTGCCGGCGGCATCACCCTGCGGCTGACGGACTCGGAAGCAGTGGATCCCGCCTACGGCAAGATCCGGTCCGAGTTCTCGGCGGACCCCTTGTTCACTGTCGAGACCAACCGGACCGGCAAGGGCCTCGAACGGCTCGCGCTCAGCCCCGGCACCGGCACCGGCACCGGCACCGGCAAGGTACCTGGTCACTGTCGACAACGAGTCGCCGACCGTCCGGATCGCCTCCTTCTCGCCCTGCAATCTCCGGCTCCTTGTCCGCCCCTCGACACCTCACGAAGTCTGAGGGGCGTGAGCGGTCGCTCGTCGCAGGACCACGGCCCGGGTCCATCGACGCGATGTTGTCCACTTGGGCCCTTCCTGCCCGCTTCGAGACCGACGCGAACCCCTACGATCCCGGAGACCTGATGGACCAGTACGACAAGGTCGCACGCCTCGAGGGCAATGGTGCCGTCCTCGATCAACTCGCCGAGGAGCATTTCGAGTGACCACCCGCTCCGCCTGGTTCGTCGCGGGTTTCGTGACGACGTTCGCACTGTCCATCACTGCTTGCGCGGGAGGATCATCGATGGACGAACAACCCGAGCCGGGCGCAACCGCCTCGGTGTCCCGGACGACTGCTGAACGACGAACGACCGAGATCCAAGACCGGCTGATCGGTGCGATCCCGGACGACGTGATCGCCAGCAGCCGCGCGATCGACTGGACGTTGCTGGCCTGCTCGGACACCGCTGTCTCGGCAGCGGGCGGCGCCGCCATCACCCTGGCACGCCCAGTGGACGTCGATGAGACCTACGACGCGATCACCGCCGCTGTGCGTGACGACGGGTACACGGCTGCCATCGACACGACCGACAAGGGCGCGAAGCGACTGACGCTCACCGGGACGAACGACGACCAGTACCTCATCACGATCTACAACGACACCAAGAAGGTCCGGTTGTCGTCGTTCTCGCGGTGTTTCCCGGGTTCGTTGAACGACGACTGAGTGAACGCCCGCCTCGTTCCACGCTGAGCGACATCTTCCGTGGGCCAGCGGACGTGAGCTGTCGCTCGGAGCGAGCTCACGGCCAAGGCTCGTGGCGGGGGGGGGGGGGGGGGGGGGGCAGGGGCGGCGGAGACTCGGTCCCGTGGACAGCTTGCGGGGAGCAGGACCCGCAACCTGTCCGGCAGGGCGAGACTCGCGCGGCCGCGGCCGCGGCCGCGGTCACGCGCGCAACGAACAACGCCCCGACCGGACCGGTCGGGGCGTTGCTCGTGGTGGTGCCGATCAGCGGATGACCGAGATGGTGTTGGCCTGGGGCCCCTTCTTGCCGGGGCCGACCTCGTACTGCACGTGGTCGTCCTGGGCGAGCGGCCGGGCGTCGGTCGTCTCGACGATGCTCGAGAAGTGCGCGAACAGGTCTGCGGACCCGTCATCGGGGTGGATGAAGCCGTAGCCCTTGGCGTGGTCGAACCACTTCACGGTGCCGGTGGGCAAGATCGCCAGCACGGCGTCAGTGGATGCGCAACTGCGCGACCATCGGGCAGGCGAAGGGATCGCGGGCGGCGAGTCCGACGCGGTTGAGGTACCGGACGACGATGCCGTAGGAACGCAGCAACGTGGTCTCGGTGTACGGCACGTCGAGGGTGTCGCAGTGGTCACGCACCAGCAGGCGGGCCTG
>NZ_CAJCKD010000070.1:0-2882 GCF_903970855.1 Curtobacterium sp. ME12 | reverse complement strand
CGACGGAACCGGCGTCGTCGGCTCGTCCGACGGAACCGGCGTCGTCGGCTCGTCTGCTGCCGTGTAGGCGATGGTGATCGGCTGCGGCTTCTTCACTGCTGCGTCGGAGGAGCCGGAGCTGTACCAGTAGGAGGACTGGCCGGTCTCGTTCTGGAACGCGACGAAGTCTTCGGGCCAGGACCCCCAGTCGGCGTTGGTCTTGTCAAGGTTGGTCGCTGAAGCCGGGGCGACGCCCTTCCAGTCCGGGCTGACGGTGATGCCGGTGCTGGTGATCTGCACGTCGGTCAGGGTGGCGAGGTGGATGGTGCGCGGCGTCAGCGGTGCCCACGTGCCGCCGTCGCGGGATGCGGCGTATCCGGAGGCGGTCGCGGTGAGTTCACCGGTGCCGTCGGCGGCGACGTGCAGCTTCGGGTCTTCGGCGGACCAGTAGGTCATGCCGCCGTAGAAGGCGACGGTGAACGCGCCGTCCCAGCTGATGTCTGCCGTGCCGGCGGTGGCGTCGACGTTGCCGGTTCCGTCGGCGAGCGTGACGGTACCGCCGCTGTTCGTGCTGGGGGTGAGATTGGCACCGTCACCGGTCTGGCACTTCGTGGCGAAGGTCGGTGTGGTCGTGCCGCCGGCGGCCTTCGGGTAGGCGATGCTCACGTTTCCGGAGGATGCCGAGTACCCGGGAGTGGGGTTCGTCGCTGTCCATGGGGCGGAGGCGCCGGTGTCGCCGGCGATACCGGCGGACAGGAAGTTGCAGCCGCCGAAGTAGGCGCCGGAGTTCGCCTCGTTGCTCAGGCTCCACGACAGGGTCGCGTCATCAACATCGGACGAGGCGGCGGAAGCGGGTGCGGCGCTCAGTGCGGCGATCGCCGCGACGGAGAGTCCGACGGTGAGGGCAGCGGCGCCGGCGGTGGAGCGGCGCAGGAGTGGGGGTACGTGCATGCTGTGGGTTCTTTCGGGTGAGGGTAGCCTTACCTAACAGAAGCTGAGCGTACGACCAGAACTAAGGTTAGGCAAACCTTACTTTTAACGCTACGGTCGTCAGCGCCCCTTCCCTCTCCCGAGAACATGAGTTCCCCATGCCCACACTTGGCGTGCGCTTGAGCGCAGCCGTGGCACTTGGAGCAGTCGCATTCGCTCTGTCGGCAAGCCCTGCTACCGCTGCGCCCACCTCCGACTCATCCACCTACGCGCTTACCAGTACGACAGCGGTCGGTAAGACCACCCGCGACCTCGCAGTCGATGACACAACTGGGCGCGTCTATGTCGCCGGCTCGCCAACCGAGTCAGGCGGCACTGTCACCTGGCTGGACACGGCGACCCGCGCCGCCGTGTCCAGCGCATATGACACGACGTCAGCCGACCCGGAAAATCTGGCACTCAGCCCAGACGGGTCGAAGCTGTACGTCCTCGGGTACACCAGCGGTGATCTCTCGGTCATCGACACCGCGACCGGATCGACACTCAAGACCATCACCGGCTTGCCCACCTACGCCGGAGGTCTCGTCCAGGACACGGACACTGGGAAGCTCTACGTCCTCGACACCGGCCTCACACCGGTGGATCCGGCGACGGGCGTCTTCGGTACGGAGGTGCCGATCTCGAAGCAGGCGTACCCGTTGTTGAAGGACGCGGTCTATGACGCCACGAACCGGATGATCTGGGTCGCCGAGGGCCGCTCAAGCGTCATCACCGGGTACAGCACCGTGACCGGCAAGTGGATCGATTCCCTCGCCATCCCGGTCGGTAAGTTCGCCGTCGACGGGACCGCGACCGGCGGACGGCCGGCGTTGCTCGCGATCGACGAGGATCTCGGGCAGCTCTACGCCGTCGTCGCGCCGACGATTTCCGACAAGTGGAAGAACAATAAGGTCATCACCGTCGACACGACCACGACAAAGCACCTCGGTGCTCCGATCGAGGTCGGCGACACCGCCCGCTCGATCACCGTCAACCCCGCCACGCACGAGGTGTACGTCCTCAACGGCTTCTCCAACACGCTCTCCGTCATCAGCCCCGCATCCTGGTCGGTGTCGAATACGGTGGACTTCACCGCACTCGGCGTCACCACCGGTACCGGAACCGCCGCTGCAAACGTGTGGGCGATGGGCGTCAACGCCCGCGGGTCCGAGATCTACGTCACACACCCGTACGGCACCGCCCGCATGAGCGTCATCGAGCGTTCCGGCGCGACACCGGCGGTCACCCCGCAGGCAGTCGCCCCCGGACAGGACACCGAAATGGTCCCAACCGAACCGGTGAACAGCCCGTGGAGCGGCCCCGCCGCGGCATCGCCTGCTGCAGCACCTGCAGGCGCGGTCGACGTCGGTCAGCCGACACTGCGGTGGGCGTTCAACGAGTACGCGAAGGCGTGGACCCGCGACCCCCTCGGCAGCACGACGCTCACAAACGACCAGTTCACCTTCAGTAAGGGAACCGGTTGGGTCGACCCGAAGACCGGAGCTGCAAGCATCGCCTGGTCCGACGGCTTCCGATTCCGCCACTACGCCGAACTCGCCCCCGACGTCATCTCCACCTACGGCAACCCGGTCCTCACGATCAACGCTGCGGGTACCGGAACGTTGACGTTCGACGTGTCTTGGTCGGTCGCCGCCGACACCAAGAGCGACGGCTTCAAGCGCATCCCGGTTGCCACATTCACTGACGCAGCTGTGTCTCTCGACAACGGGTCACTGACCATCAGCGGCACACCCGACTACACCGGCCGCAACTACACAGACGTCAACGGCACGAGTCACCCCAACTCATTCCCCGCCGAGTTCATTAACTGGTTCGATCCGGGCATGCGGGCCTGGTGGTACACCACCGGCGCCTCAATGGACGCCAAAAAGATACCCCTCCCCCTGACCGCATCAGGCTCGGTCGACCTACCC
>NZ_CAJCKD010000069.1:0-3777 GCF_903970855.1 Curtobacterium sp. ME12 | reverse complement strand
CACTCTTTCCCTACACGACGTTCTTCCGCTCTGTGTGAACATCGGGGGTCTCCTGACCCCCTTCTGAGTACCGGGTCACTATGCTGGACACGCCCTCCCGCAGTGCGCGCCCCGATGACGTCGGCCGCGATGAGCCGGTCGGCCGCCGTCAGACGGCGACACGACTCGGCCCCGGGATGGCCACATGTCCGTGCGATGGCACGAGCCCTCGCACATGTCGCATCAAGAAGGGTCAACATCCAAGTGGCTGAATTCACCTGGGACGCCATCGACCGGAAGGCCGTCGACACGGCCCGCGTTCTCGCCGCCGACTCGGTCGAGGCCGCCGGCAACGGTCACCCCGGCACCGCGATGAGCCTCGCTCCGCTCGCCCACCTGCTCTTCCAGAAGGTGATGCGTCGCGACCCCAGCGACGCCACCTGGATCGGCCGCGACCGCTTCATCCTCTCCGCCGGTCACGCCTCGATCCTCCAGTACGTGCAGTTCTACCTGCACGGCTACGGGCTCGAGCTCGAGGACCTGCAGCACCTGCGCAAGTGGGGCTCGAAGACCCCGGGTCACCCGGAGTACGGCCACACCGACGGTGTCGAGATCACCACGGGCCCGCTCGGCCAGGGCCTCGCGTCCTCGGTCGGCTTCGCCTACGCCCAGCGCTTCGAGCGCGGCCTGTTCGACCCGGAGACCCCGGCCGGTCAGTCGCCGTTCGACCACTTCACCTACGTGATCGCCGGTGACGGTGACATGCAGGAGGGCGTGACCAACGAGGCGGGCTCGCTCGCGGGTCGCCAGCAGCTCGGCAACCTCATCGCCTTCTACGACTCGAACCAGATCTCGATCGAGGACAACACCGACATCGCGTTCTCGGAGAGCGTCCCCGAGCGCTACGAGGCGCTCGGATGGCACGTCCAGATCGTCGACTGGAAGAAGACCGGCGAGTACTCCGAGGACGTCGAGGAGCTCCACGCCGCGATCGAGGCCGCCAAGCAGGTCACCGACAAGCCGTCGCTCATCGTCCTCAAGACGATCATCGGCTGGCCGTCGCCGACCAAGCAGAACTCGGGCAAGATCCACGGTTCGGCGCTCGGCGCCGACGAGATCAAGGGCCTCAAGGAGGTCCTCGGCTTCGACACCGACAAGACCTTCGAGGTCGCCCCCGAGGTCCTCGAGTACACCCGCGGTGCCGTCGCCAAGGGCCAGGCCGAGCACGCCGAGTGGCAGAAGACCTTCGACGCGTGGGCCGCCGCCAACGCCGACAAGAAGGCGCTGTTCGACCGTGTCCAGGCGAAGGAACTCCCGGAGGGCCTCGAAGCAGCGCTCCCGGTCTTCCCGACCGACAAGGCCGTCTCGACCCGTGCCGCTTCCGGCAAGGTCATCAACGCCATCGCGCCGCTGATGCCCGAGTTCTGGGGCGGTTCGGCCGACCTCGCCGAGTCGAACCTCACCACGATCGAGGGCGCCAAGTCCTTCGGTCCGGCCGAGGCCTCGACGTCGACGTGGAGCACCGACCCGTACGGCCGCGTGCTGCACTTCGGCATCCGCGAGCACGCCATGGGTTCGATCCTCAACGGCATCGTCCTGCACGGGAACACCCGCCCCTTCGGTGGCACGTTCCTCATCTTCAGCGACTACATGCGTCCGGCGGTCCGTCTCGCCGCGCTCATGCAGGCGCCGGCGATCTACGTCTGGACCCACGACTCCATCGCCCTCGGCGAGGACGGCCCGACGCACCAGCCGATCGAGCAGGTCTCGTCGCTCCGTGCGATCCCGGGGCTCGACGTCGTCCGCCCGGCCGACGCCAACGAGGTCGCCTACGCGTGGCTCGAGATGCTCAAGCACACCGACCGCCCGGCCGGCATCGCGCTGAGCCGCCAGAACCTCCCCGTGTTCGAGCGTGGCGAGGGTGACGCCTCCGGTGAGGTCTTCGCCTCGGCGAAGAACGTCGCCAAGGGTGCGTACATCCTGGCCGAGGCGCCCAACGGCACCCCGGACGTCATCCTCATCGCGACCGGTTCCGAGGTCCAGATCGCGGTCGAGGCTCGCGAACAGCTCAAGGCCGAGGGCATCAACGCCCGCGTCGTGAGCGCCCCGTCGATCGAGTGGTTCCGCGCCCAGTCCGAGAACTACCAGGACCAGGTGCTCCCGAAGGACGTCACCGCTCGCGTGTCGGTCGAGGCCGGCATCGCCATGAGCTGGCGCGACATCGTCGGCGACAAGGGCCGCAGCGTCTCGATCGAGCACTTCGGTGCCTCGGCCGACTACCAGACGCTCTTCAAGGAGTTCGGCTTCACGACGGAGCACGTCGTGGCCGCCGCGAAGGAATCGATCGCGGCTTCCTGACCTGCGAGGGCCGGGTCCGGTTTCCGGATCCGGCCCTTCTTCCGGGAGGCCCGGCGCGGTTCCGCCCCGGGCCTCCCGTCCCCCAGACCCCGACTCACGGTCCTCACGGACCCGTCGATGAAAGAAGAAGAGAAACACATGGCTGAGAACACCCCCACCGCCGCCCTCTCCGCGGTCGGCGTGAGCATCTGGCTCGACGACCTCTCCCGCGAGCTCCTCGAGACCGGCAAGCTCACCGAGCTCATCGAGCAGAAGAACGTCGTCGGCGTGACGACGAACCCGACGATCTTCGCGTCGGCCCTCGCCAAGGGCGAGCGCTACGACTCGCAGGTCAAGGAGCTCGCCGCTGCGGGCACCGACGTCACCGACGCGATCTTCGAGATCACCACGCAGGACGTCGCGAACGCCTCCGACGTCTTCAAGCCGATCTACGACGAGACCAAGGGCTTCGACGGCCGCGTCTCGATCGAGGTCGAGCCGGGCCTCGCGCACGACACCGCCAAGACCATCGAGCAGGCGAAGTTCCTGTTCGACAAGGTCGGCAAGGAGAACGTCCTCATCAAGATCCCGGCGACGCTCGAGGGTCTCGAGGCGATCACCGAGGTCATCGGCGCCGGCATCTCCGTCAACGTCACCCTGATCTTCTCGCTCGAGCGCTACCGCGCCGTCATCGACGCCTACCTCGGTGGGCTCGAGAAGGCCAAGGCCGCCGGCCACGACCTCTCCAAGATCCACTCCGTCGCGTCCTTCTTCGTGTCGCGCGTCGACTCCGAGATCGACAAGCGCCTGGACGCCGTCGGCACCGACGAGGCCAAGGCCCTCAAGTCGAAGGCCGGCATCGCCAACGCGCAGCTCGCGTACCAGGTCTGGACCGAGGCGTTCGCCTCGGAGCGCGCCCTCGGCCTGCTCGAGTCCGGTGCCAACACGCAGCGTCCGCTCTGGGCCTCGACCGGTGTCAAGGACCCGTCGCTCCCCGACACGCTCTACGTGACCGAGCTCGCCGCCCCGAACACCGTGAACACGATGCCGGGCAAGACGCTCGACGCCACGTTCGACCACGGTGAGATCCACGGCGACGCGATCGCCGGCACGTTCGACCAGGCGCAGCAGGTCCTCGACCAGCTCGCCGCGCAGGGCGTCGACTACGACGACGTCGTCGCGCTGCTCGAGAAGGAGGGCGTGGACAAGTTCAACGTCTCCTGGGGCGAGCTCGTCGACACCGTCAAGAACGCGCTCGAGGGCGCCAAGTAGTGACGGTTTCCATCGCAGCCAGCGGCGATGCCGCGCGGGCCATCGAACACGTGGTCCCGCGGCTCGTCGCTGACAGATCGGCAGATCGTCGTGTAGGGAAAGAGCGTCTTCGCCGGTGTGGGTGCCCGTGCGCTCCGTGACTGGAGAAAAGATAGCGACTGCCTTCGTTTGATCTGCGCTACCGGTACT
>NZ_CAJCKD010000068.1:0-4760 GCF_903970855.1 Curtobacterium sp. ME12 | reverse complement strand
GTCGACCGCCCACGAGTCGATGCCGATGCTGGCGATCGCGGGGTGCTCGGCGAACGCACGCCGGAGCCCCTCGGTCACCTGTCGGTACAGCTCGACGACGTCCCAGTGCAGGGCGTCGCGGCCGGTGTCGACGTCGCCCTCGTGCAGGGTGACGGGGCCGTTCGGGAACCGGGCGACCTGGTCCATCCAGACCCGGTCGGGGTCGACGTGGCCGACGATCACC
This sequence comes from Curtobacterium sp. ME12, assembly GCF_903970855.1. Classification (NCBI taxonomy): domain Bacteria; kingdom Bacillati; phylum Actinomycetota; class Actinomycetes; order Micrococcales; family Microbacteriaceae; genus Curtobacterium; species Curtobacterium sp. ME12. Next base: position 4,537 of record NZ_CAJCKD010000068.1, on the reverse strand, counting down.
CGGCCGCTGGTGGCCCCGAGGTCGACCGCGGCGACGCTGCCGCTGGTGTGCATGCCGTGCTCCTGCTCGGTTCGTTGGTCGTCGCTCGTTGGTCGTCGGTCGTCGCTACCGCAGGAAGGCCGCGGCGACGCCGGCGTCGACGGGCACGTGCAGGCCGGTGGTGTGCGAGAAGTCGTCGGTGCAGATGGCGTAGACGGCGTTCGCGACGTTCTCCGGCACGACCTCGCGCTTCAGGATCGTGCGCTGCGCGTAGAACTCGCCGAGGTCCTGCTCCTCGATGCCGTACGTCTTGGCGCGGTTGGCACCCCAGCCGCTCGCGAAGATGCCGGAGCCGCGCACGACGCCGTCGGGGTTGATGCCGTTGACGCGGACGCCGTGCTCACCGAGCTCGGCCGCGAGCAACCGCACCTGGTGGGCCTGGTCGGCCTTCGTGGCGGAGTACGCGATGTTGTTCGGCCCGGCGAACACCGAGTTCTTCGACGAGATGTAGACGATGTCGCCGCCCAGGCTCTGCTCGATGAGCACCTTCGCGGCGGCCTTCGACACCAGGAACGACCCCTTCGCCATCACGTCGTGCTGCAGGTCCCAGTCCTGCTCGGTGGTCTCGAGCAGGCTCTTGGACAGCGACAGCCCCGCGTTGTTGACGACGAGGTCGAGGCCGCCGAAGTGCAGCAGGGTCTGCTGGATCGCCTGGTCGATCGCGGCGGCGTCCGTCACGTTCGCGGCGACGCCGATGGCCTGGTCGAGGCCGCCGATCTCGGCCGCCGCAGCGGTGGCCTTCCCGAGGTCGAGGTCGGCGATGACGACGGCGGCACCCTCGGCTGCCAGGCGCTTCGCGATCGCCTTGCCGATGCCGCTCGCGGCGCCGGTGACCAGGGCGATGCGCGTCGCGAGCTTCTTGGGCGCGGGCATCCGCTGCAGCTTCGCCTCTTCGAGGGCCCAGTACTCGATGCGGAACTTCTCGGCCTCGTCGATGGGGGCGTAGGTGCTGACCGACTCTGCGCCGCGCATGACGTTGATCGCGTTGACGTAGAACTCTCCCGCGACCCGGGCGGTCTGCGCGTCCTTGCCGTACGAGAACATCCCGACGCCGGGCACCAGCACGATGAGCGGGTCGGCGCCGCGGATCGCGGGGGAGTCCGGCGTCGCGTGCCGGTCGTAGTAGGCCTGGTAGTCCGCGCGGTACTGCTCGTGCAGTTCGTGCAGGCGCGCGGTCTGCTCCTCGACGGAGGCCGTTGCGGGCAGGTCGAGGATGAGCGGCTCGACCTTGGTGCGCAGGAAGTGGTCCGGGCAGCTGGTGCCGAGGGCCGCGAGTGCTTCGGCGCGCTCGCTCGCCAGGAACTCGAGCACGACGGCGCTGTCGGTGAAGTGCCCGACGACCGGCTTGTCGTGCCCGGCGATGCCGCGGATCGTCGGGGCGAGGGCGGCGGCGCGGACGCGACGTTCGTCGGTCGGCAGTGCTCCGAACCCCGCTCGGCGGCCACCGAACGGCTCCGCCTTGCTGTGCTCCGCGAGGTACCGCTCGGCGGTGTCGATGATCCAGCGGGAGTTGCCTTGCGCCTCGTCGCTCGTCTCCCCCCACGCGGTGATGCCGTGGCCGCCCAGGATCGTGCCGATCGCCTGCGGGTGGTCACGCTTGACGCCAGCGATGTCGAGGCCGAGCTGGAACCCGGGGCGGCGCCACGGCACCCAGACGACGCGGTCGCCGAAGATCCGCTCGGTCAGGGCCGGGCCGTCCGCCGCCGTGGCGATCGCGATGCCGGCGTCGGGGTGCAGGTGGTCGACGTGCGCGGCGTCGACGAGTGCGTGCATCGCGGTGTCGATGCTCGGCGCGGCACCGCCACGACCGAACAGGCAGTGGTCGAACGCGGCGACCATCTCGTCCTCGCGCTCGACGCCCGGGTAGACCTGTCGCAGGGCGCGGACGCGGTCGACGCGCAGGACCGCGAGGCCCGCCGGGGTCAGGGTGCCGAGGTCACCCCCGGAGCCCTTCACCCAGAGCAGGTCGACCGGTTCGCCCGTGACGGGGTCGGTGTCGGTGCCCTTGGCGGACGTGTTCCCGCCCGCGTAGTTCGTGATCCGCGGATCCGAGCCGAGCGCGTTGGAACGTGCGATGAGGGCACTGATCGTGATGTCTGCGTCGGTGCCGTGCGCGTCGGGGTCCACCCGTGCCTCCACTGTGTTCGTCATGGTCCTACGCGCCCCAGCCGGCCTGGACGCCGCCGACGCGGTCCTCGGCGATGGACTGCTGGTAGCCCGACTCCAGGTACGCGCGCATCGGGTTCGCCGGCAGCCCGCGGGACTCGCGCCACTCGGCCAGGTCCTTCCGGACGTCGGTCTGGTACGCGTCCATGAAGACCTCGTTCGCGCCGAGGACGTCGTGCGCCTCTTGCGCCGCGGTCAGTGCGACGCGGTCCAGGAGCAGCGCGCGGGCCGTCATCTCCTGCACGTTGAGCACCGAGCGGATCTGACCGGGGATCTTGTCCTCGACGTTGTGGCACTGGTCGAGCATGAACGCGACGTCGGGGTTGTCGTACCCGCCACCGCGGATGACCTCGACCAGGATCCGGAACAGTTGGAACGGGTCCGCTGCCCCGACGATCAGGTCGTCGTCGGCGTAGAAGCGCGAGTTGAAGTCGAAGGAGCCGAGCTTGCCGAGGCGCAGCAGCTGCATCACGATGAACTCGATGTTCGTGCCGGGGGCGTGGTGGCCGGTGTCGAGGCAGACCATCGCCTTCGGCCCGAGTACCGCCGTCTGCACGTAGCTCGTCCCCCAGTCGGGGACGTCCGTGTGGTAGAACGACGGCTCGAAGAACTTGTACTCGAGCACCAGCCGCTGGTCGGCGCCGAGGCGGTCGTAGATCGTGCTGAGCGACTCGTGCAGGCGGTCCTGACGGGAGCGCATGTCCTCCTGCCCCGGGTAGTTCGAGCCCTCGGCGAGCCAGATCTTCAGGTCGCGGCTGCCGGTGGCGTCCATCACGTCGATGCAGCGCAGGTGGTGGTCGATCGCCTTCTGCCGGATCGTCTCGTCGACGTGGGTCAGGGCGCCGAACTTGTAGTCGTCGTCCTGGAACGTGTTCGAGTTGACGGTGCCGAGCGACACCCCGTGCTCTTCGGCGTGGCGCTTGAGGTCGGCGAAGTCGTCGACGAGGTCCCACGGGATGTGGAGTGCCACGGTCGGGGCCAGTCCGGTGTACTCGTGCACCTGGGCGGCGTCGGCGATCTTCTCGTAGGGGTCGCGCGGGGTGCCCGGCGTGCTGAACACCTTGAAGCGGGTGCCGGAGTTGCCGAAGGCCCAGCTGGGCAGCTCGATCTGCTGTCGTGCCAGTTGGTCGGCGATGCCGGCGAAGCTCGGTGTCGATGTCATCGTGTCACTTCCTCGTGTGCGATTGAATCGTTTCATACAGTACGGCTCGCAGCGGTCTGCCGCAACCGTGGTGGGTGGGGTGGTGCCGCAAAACACCGGTGTTCACGCGTTGAACACGAGCGTTCGGGGGTTCGACGCGCGAACACCGGTGTCTTGCGGACCAGGGCCCTACGCGGCGGGGACGGCAGCAGGCGCACGCAGGTCGTGCGTGCCGGCGTCGAGCCGCTGCTCCGCCGTACCCGGCAAGCGCACCACCGCGGTCACGCCCTCGGGCACGGTCGCTCGGACCCGCAACTCCCCGTCGACGAGCTCCCACCGCACGGCGACGTGCCCGTGCACGGTGTCGAGCGAGGTCTCCGCCCACGTCAGCCCACCGCCCGGCTGCGGTGCGATGAGCACGGCGGCGTACCCGGGTTCGAGGGCCGAGAGCCCACCCACCACCCGGTGCATCCAGTCCGCCACGGCACCGAGCGCGTAGTGGTTGAACGAGGTCATCTCGCCCGGGTTGATCGTGCCGTCCGGCAGCATCGAGTCCCAGCGCTCCCACACCGTCGTCGCGCCCATCGTCACCGGGTACAGCCACGACGGGCACTCCGTCTGCAGCAGCAGCCGGTAGGCGTCCTCCAGGTGGCCCGTCTGCGTCAGCGCGTCGGTGATGAAGGGCGTTCCCGCGAAGCCCGTCGAGATCCGGTACCCGGACGCCTCGACCAGCTCGGCGAGACGGTCGCCCGCCACGGCCTGCTCCCGCTCGGACAGGATCCCGAACACGACCGCCAGCGTGTACACCGTGGTCGCGTCCGACAGGATCCGCCCGTCGTCCTGCAGGTAGTGGGTGCGGAACCCGGCCTGGAGGCGCGTGGCGAGTTCCCGGAACTCGGCCGCTTCCGCCTCGTGACCGCCCAACAGCTCCGCCGCGTCCGCCGCGATCGTCGCGGACCGGTAGGCGCAGATCGTCGCGACGACGCCCTTGTCGGCCTTCGCGTCGGCAGGGGCCTCGGGCGGGGCGTCCGGGTCGAGCCAGTCGCCGAACTGGAACACGGTGTCCCACAGGTCCTCCGGGGACAGGTGGTCACGGACCCGGCGCAGGTGTGCGGCCATCGAGTCGAACTGCTCCTCGAGCACCGCGGTGTCGCCGTACGCCTGGTACAGGGTCCACGGCACCCAGACGCC
>NZ_CAJCKD010000067.1:0-5547 GCF_903970855.1 Curtobacterium sp. ME12 | reverse complement strand
ACGTTAAGTCCGGCGGCGTCCTACTCTCCCACAAGGTCCCCCTTGCAGTACCATCGGCGCTGAGAGGCTTAGCTTCCGGGTTCGGAATGTGACCGGGCGTTTCCCTCTCGCTATGACCACCGGAACACTCTCGACCATGGATCTTGGTCTCAAAGCTGTCCCGACTGCTGCCTCCCGTGTGGAAGACAGAGCGGTGTATTCAGTTTCGATTCCCGATCGTCTGTCGGGAACCACAAAGTGGACGCGAGCCCGTGCAACACGTGCACGGAAATCAGTGTGTTATCAAGTCTTCGGCTTATTAGTACCGGTCAGCTCCACGGGTCGTTAGTCCCCGCTTCCACATCCGGCCTATCAACCCAGTAGTCTGCTGGGAGCCTCTCACACTCAAGGTGCATGGAAATCTCATCTCGAAGACGGCTTCCCGCTTAGATGCTTTCAGCGGTTATCCGGTCCGAACGTAGCTAATCAGCGGTGCCCTTGGCAGAACAACTGACACACCAGAGGTTCGTCCATCCCGGTCCTCTCGTACTAGGGATAGATCTTCTCAAATTTCCAACGCGCGCAGCGGATAGGGACCGAACTGTCTCACGACGTTCTAAACCCAGCTCGCGTACCGCTTTAATGGGCGAACAGCCCAACCCTTGGGACCTACTCCAGCCCCAGGATGCGACGAGCCGACATCGAGGTGCCAAACCATGCCGTCGATATGGACTCTTGGGCAAGATCAGCCTGTTATCCCCGAGGTACCTTTTATCCGTTGAGCGACAGCGCTTCCACAAGCCACTGCCGGATCACTAGTCCCGACTTTCGTCCCTGCTCGACCTGTCAGTCTCACAGTCAAGCTCCCTTGTGCACTTACACTCGCCACCTGATTGCCAACCAGGTTGAGGGAACCTTTGGGCGCCTCCGTTACTCTTTGGGAGGCAACCGCCCCAGTTAAACTACCCATCAGGCACTGTCCATGAACCCGATCAGGGTCCTACGTTAGACATCCAAAGTGACCAGAGTGGTATTTCAACAATGACTCCACGAACACTAGCGTGCCCGCTTCACAGTCTCCCACCTATCCTACACAAGCCACTCCGAACACCAATACCAAACTGTAGTAAAGGTCACGGGGTCTTTCCGTCCTGCTGCGCGTAACGAGCATCTTTACTCGTAGTGCAATTTCGCCGAGTTCGCGGTTGAGACAGCTGGGAAGTCGTTACGCCATTCGTGCAGGTCGGAACTTACCCGACAAGGAATTTCGCTACCTTAGGATGGTTATAGTTACCACCGCCGTTTACTGGGGCTTAAATTCAGAGCTTCGCCCAAAGGCTAACCCTTCCTCTTAACCTTCCAGCACCGGGCAGGCGTCAGTCCGTATACATCGTCTTGCGACTTCGCACGGACCTGTGTTTTTAGTAAACAGTCGCTTCCCACTGGTCTCTGCGGCCTTCAACGCTCACGGAGTAAATCCGGTCACGCGTCCGGCCCCCCTTCTCCCGAAGTTACGGGGGCATTTTGCCGAGTTCCTTAACCACGATTCTCTCGATCTCCTTGGTATTCTCTACCTGACCACCTGAGTCGGTTTCGGGTACGGGCGGCTGCAACCTCGCGTCGATGCTTTTCTCGGCAGCATAGGATCACTGATTTCCCCTTACGAGTACGCGTCGGATCTCAGGCACACAGACGACGGATTTGCCTATCGTCAGCCCTACATCCTTACACCAGGTTCACCTTACGGATACCATCGCCTGGCTCAGCTACCTTCCTGCGTCACACCTGTTCATACGCTAACCGCACCAGCATGGGGTCGAGCGTTAGACCGGCCACCATCACCCCGAAGGGATCCGGTTGTACCGGGTTAGGACTCTTAGCACCACTGGATTAGCTTGGGCGGTTGTTCGCCGGTACGGGAATATCAACCCGTTGTCCATCGACTACGCCTGTCGGCCTCGCCTTAGGTCCCGACTTACCCAGGGCGGATTAACCTGGCCCTGGAACCCTTGGTCTTTCGGAGGACGGGTTTCTCACCCGTCTTTCGCTACTCATGCCTGCATTCTCACTCGTGTAGCGTCCACGGCTGGATCACTCCGCCGCTTCACTCGCCACACGACGCTCTCCTACCACTCCGCACGACTGAACCACGAAGGCTTGTCTATAGTGCGAAATCTACAACTTCGGTGGTGTGCTTGAGCCCCGTTACATTGTCGGCGCGGAATCACTTGACCAGTGAGCTATTACGCACTCTTTCAAGGGTGGCTGCTTCTAAGCCAACCTCCTGGTTGTCTGTGCAACTCCACATCCTTTCCCACTTAGCACACGCTTAGGGACCTTAGTTGGTAGTCTGGGTTGTTTCCCTCTCGACGATGAAGCTTATCCCCCACCGTCTCACTGCTGCGCTCTCACTCACCGGCATTCGGAGTTTGGCTGACGTCAGTAACCTGTTGAGGCCCATCGGCCATCCAGTAGCTCTACCTCCGGCGAGAAACACGCAACGCTGCACCTAAATGCATTTCGGAGAGAACCAGCTATCACGAAGTTTGATTGGCCTTTCACCCCTATCCACAGCTCATCCCCTCCATTTTCAACTGAAGTGGGTTCGGTCCTCCACGACGTCTTACCGTCGCTTCAACCTGGCCATGGATAGATCACTTCGCTTCGGGTCTAGAACATGCGACTCAAACGCCCTATTCAGACTCGCTTTCGCTACGGCTGCCCCTCACGGGTTAACCTCGCCACATATCACTAACTCGCAGGCTCATTCTTCAAAAGGCACGCCGTCACCCCTACTAAGGAGGCTCCGACGGTTTGTAAGCAAACGGTTTCAGGTACTATTTCACTCCCCTCCCGGGGTACTTTTCACCTTTCCCTCACGGTACTTGTCCGCTATCGGTCATCTGGGAGTATTTAGGCTTATCAGGTGGTCCTGACAGATTCACACGGGATTTCTCGGGCCCCGTGCTACTTGGGATACACATCCGGCCATAACACCATTTCGTCTACGGGGCTGGCACCCACTACGGCCCGGCTTTCAAACCGGTTCGACTATGATGCGCTGTAACCGCCCCAGTCCGGCAGAACTGAGTGACGTGTCCCACAACCCCGACCATGCAACGCCCGCCGGCTATCACACATGATCGGTTTAGCCTCATCCGCTTTCGCTCGCCACTACTCACGGAATCACATGTTGTTTTCTCTTCCTGTGGGTACTGAGATGTTTCACTTCCCCACGTTCCCTCTACCCGCCCTATATATTCAGGCGGGAGTCACCAGGTCGCAAAACGCCTGGCGGGGTTTCCCCATTCGGAAATCCTCGGATCGAGGCTCGATTATCAGCTCCCCGAGGCTTATCGCAGATTTCTACGTCCTTCATCGGCTCCAGATGCCAAGGCATCCACCGTTTGCTCTTAGAAACTTGACCACAAAGATTAAAATTGCGATCCAACGTCACCACACCAACCCGAAGGCTGATCATGGATGACGCGAATCAAAGATGCTCGCGTCCACTGTGTAGTTCTCAACATACGATCGGCACCAGCACTCCCCCACCACAACGGTAGGTTCACCCTGGCCCGACGAAGGACCCGTAGGCCCAACCCCCACCACCACTCACGCGGCAGCAGGAAGCCTGGTCCCTCAGGACCCAACAACGTGCACCAGCCAGCAGCTTCACCCCGACCCGTCCCAACCCTGCAAGCAGAGCGTACTGAGGTCGGAAGCATCACTCCCAACTGCACTGTCAATGTTCCACCCATGAGCTACCCGTCGGACACGTTCGGTCCGAACCAGGCGCCTGGACCAGCAACCAACCACCCATGATGGGCGACCAGCACTGACCAGATGCTCCTTAGAAAGGAGGTGATCCAGCCGCACCTTCCGGTACGGCTACCTTGTTACGACTTAGTCCTAATCACCGATCCCACCTTCGACGGCTCCTTCCACAAGGGTTAGGCCACCGGCTTCGGGTGTTACCGACTTTCATGACTTGACGGGCGGTGTGTACAAGGCCCGGGAACGTATTCACCGCAGCGTTGCTGATCTGCGATTACTAGCGACTCCGACTTCATGAGGTCGAGTTGCAGACCTCAATCCGAACTGAGACCGGCTTTTTGGGATTCGCTCCACCTTACGGTATCGCAGCCCTTTGTACCGGCCATTGTAGCATGCGTGAAGCCCAAGACATAAGGGGCATGATGATTTGACGTCATCCCCACCTTCCTCCGAGTTGACCCCGGCAGTCTCCTATGAGTCCCCGGCATAACCCGCTGGCAACATAGAACGAGGGTTGCGCTCGTTGCGGGACTTAACCCAACATCTCACGACACGAGCTGACGACAACCATGCACCACCTGTACACCGACCACAAGGGGGCGACCATCTCTGGCCGTTTCCGGTGTATGTCAAGCCTTGGTAAGGTTCTTCGCGTTGCATCGAATTAATCCGCATGCTCCGCCGCTTGTGCGGGCCCCCGTCAATTCCTTTGAGTTTTAGCCTTGCGGCCGTACTCCCCAGGCGGGGCGCTTAATGCGTTAGCTACGACACAGAAACCGTGGAAAGGTCCCTACATCTAGCGCCCAACGTTTACGGCATGGACTACCAGGGTATCTAATCCTGTTCGCTCCCCATGCTTTCGCTCCTCAGCGTCAGTTACGGCCCAGAGATCTGCCTTCGCCATCGGTGTTCCTCCTGATATCTGCGCATTCCACCGCTACACCAGGAATTCCAATCTCCCCTACCGCACTCTAGTCTGCCCGTACCCACTGCAAGCCCGAGGTTGAGCCTCGGGATTTCACAGCAGACGCGACAAACCGCCTACGAGCTCTTTACGCCCAATAATTCCGGACAACGCTTGCACCCTACGTATTACCGCGGCTGCTGGCACGTAGTTAGCCGGTGCTTTTTCTGCAGGTACCGTCACTTTCGCTTCTTCCCTACTAAAAGAGGTTTACAACCCGAAGGCCGTCATCCCTCACGCGGCGTTGCTGCATCAGGCTTTCGCCCATTGTGCAATATTCCCCACTGCTGCCTCCCGTAGGAGTCTGGGCCGTGTCTCAGTCCCAGTGTGGCCGGTCACCCTCTCAGGCCGGCTACCCGTCGTCGCCTTGGTGAGCCATTACCTCACCAACAAGCTGATAGGCCGCGAGTCCATCCCCAACCAAAAAATCTTTCCACCACCAGACCATGCGGCCAGTGATCATATCCAGTATTAGACGTCGTTTCCAACGCTTATCCCAGAGTCAGGGGCAGGTTACTCACGTGTTACTCACCCGTTCGCCACTAATCCACCCAGCAAGCTGGGCATCATCGTTCGACTTGCATGTGTTAAGCACGCCGCCAGCGTTCGTCCTGAGCCAGGATCAAACTCTCCGTAAAAAAATACAGACCCAACACCCGAAGGCATCAGACCGAGTTGATTCTGACTGTTGACTGTCTACTGACAATCTTCAATCCAAAAGGAATTGCTTCATGACCCAGCCGGACAAACCGACCAGGCACGAGGTCAATCAATAAATTGGCATTGACAATGTGCACGCTGTTGAGTTCTCAAGGACCAGACGCACT
>NZ_CAJCKD010000066.1:0-5922 GCF_903970855.1 Curtobacterium sp. ME12 | reverse complement strand
CCTGCCGAAGCACGACCGCCCCGCCCGCCGCACGTACACGGTGCGCGCGGTCGACCACACCACACGGACCATCGCGATCGACTTCGTCGTGCACGGCGACGACGACCTTCGCCGTCCTCGACCTCACCGGTTCGCCCGTCGACCTCGGCCTCGTCGTGGCCGCACGCTCGGTCGCGAACGTCGCCGTCCTGCTGTTCGGCGGGGTCATCGCCGACCGGCTGCCTCGTGACGTCGTACTCGTCGCCACGTCCCTCGGTGCCGCACTGACGCAGGGCGCCGTGGCCGCGCTGGTCCTGACCGGCACCGCGACGGTCCCGCTCCTCGTCGTCCTGAGCATCCTGAACGGTGCCGTCGCCGCGGTCAGCCTGCCGACGACCGCGGCCATGGTCCCCGAGACCGTGCCCGAGGCGCTGCTCCGTCCGGCGAACGCCGTGATCCGGCTGAGCATCAACGCCGGCACCATCGTCGGGGCCTCCGCCGGCGCCGGCCTGGTGGCGCTCGTCGGCGCCGGGTGGGGATTGGCGGTGGACGCCGCCGGCTTCGCCGTCGCTGCAGCCCTGTACGCACGGATCCGACTGCCACGGCGCCCGTCCGTCGCACCGGCCGACCGACCGTCGGTGATCGCCGACATCCGGGAGGGATGGGCTGAGTTCTCGGGACGACGCTGGGTCTGGACCGTGGTCGCCCAGTTCGCGGTGCTCAACGCCGCCTTCGTCGGTGCCACGACCGTGCTGGGTCCGGTGGTCGCGGACGGTTCGTTCGGCAGGGCGGGTTGGGGACTCGTCGTCGCCGCACAGACCGTCGGTCTGGCACTCGGAGCACTGATCGCGCTGCGGTGGCGGCCACGGCACGCCCTCGGCATCGGCGTCGCCCTGATGGCCGTGACCGCGCTCCCCGTCCTGGCGCTCGCCGGCGCACCGGCCCTGCCGGCCCTGCTCGTCGCGTTCGCCCTGGGCGGGGTGGCCATCGAGCTGTTCGCGATCGCCTGGGACCACGCGCTGCAGTCGAACGTGCCCCGGGCCGTGCTGTCGCGGGTCTACTCGTACGACATGGTGGGGTCGTTCGTCGCCGTCCCGCTCGGCGAGGCCCTGGTGGGACCGTTGGCGCACGCGGTCGGGACGCCCACGACCCTGGTCGGTTGTGCCGTCGTCATCGTCGTCGCCACCGTGGTCGCCGCCTCCACGCGCAGCGTCCGGCGTGTGACCACCGAGGTGACCCTGCCGGTCTGATCAGCCCGGGGAGCCGTCCGCGTCGACCTCGTACGCCTCGAACCGGTCGTCGGCGAGGACCGCGTCGATGAGCGACCGCGACCCGGCGACGATCGTCGAGTCCCAGTCGATCTCGGTGGCGAGCACCCACTCGTGTCCCTCGGGCCAGAGCATCTGCGGGGTGTGCCCGAAGCCGACGGACGTGCCGACGCGGGCGTCGTCCGTCCAGGACGGGTCGCTGAGCTGCGGCAGGGACATGGCGAGCAGGAAGCACTCGCGGGCCGGCCACAGGAAGCGCGGACCCGCGAGCGACTCCCGGAGCACAGCCTGCTCCCGCCGGTGCTGCGCCTGCCTCCGGGCGATCTGCGCCTGCATCGCAACACGCTCGGCCGCTGTCGGCTCGCCGCTCCCCTGCCATCCGAAGCCCAACGTCGACGTCCCGTTCAGGTCGCCCCATCCGTCCCAGATCGCCCCGACCAGGTCGTCCGGTGTCGACGTCGCGTCGGCGAGGAGCCCGGCGAGCGCGGCGAGGTGCGTCGGCTCGTACCAGCCCGTCTCGGGCGAGTGGACGATCCAGCCGTCCTCGAACGGCAGGTCCGACTCGTCGTCCCGACCGCTGAGCGTCTGCCACGACACGAGGGGGTCGATCGTCCGACGGGTGCGTTCGGCGACGTCGGCCCAGCGCCACTCCGCCGACTCGAGGACCGGGTGCTCGTCGTACTCGTCCACGGTCGCGCGGTCTTCGCGATCCGCTCGGAGCGGGTGCAGGATCCGGACGTACGCCTCGAACCCGGTGCCCGCGACGCCGCCGAACGAGGCGAACGCGCCGGCCCGGGCCAGCAGCCAGTCGCCGCGCGTGACGTCCTCGATCAGTTCCACCTGCCGAGCCCTGGTGCCCGCGTCGGTCAGCTCGCCTGCGGGCGGGGTGCGCGGAGGCCGGGGAACTCGTCGTCGCGCCATTCGCCATCGGCACGCGTGCCGTTGGTCACCGACTGCTCCTCGCGCTCCCGGAGCTCCACACGGCGGATCTTGCCCGAGATGGTCTTCGGGAGCTCCGCGAACTCGACGCGCCGGACGCGCGCGTAGGCGGGGAGAGCCGTGCGTGCGTACTCCAGGACCTGCCTGGCGGTGTCGGCCGACGCCTCCCATCCGGTGGCCAACGTGACGTACGCCTTGACGACGTTGAGACGGGCGTCGTCGGGGGCCGGGACGACCGCGCTCTCGGCCACGGCCGGGTGCTCCAGCAGGGCGCTCTCCACCTCGAACGGCGACACCTTGTAGTCGGAGGACTTGAAGACGTCGTCGGTGCGGCCGATGAAGGTCAGTTCGCCGTCGGCGTCGCGGACGGCGATGTCGCCGGTGTGGAAGAAGCCGTCGCGCATCGACGAGGCCGTGCGGTCCGGGTCGCCGAGGTACTCGGCCATCAGGTTGACGGGCCGCTCGGTGAGGTCGAGGCAGACCTCGCCCTCGTCGCCCGGTTCGCCGGTGACGGGGTCGAGCAGCGTCACGGTCACGCCGGGGAGCGGCTTGCCCATCGCCCCGGGCGTCACGGCGGCCCCCGGGGCGTTCCCGATGATCGCGGTGGTCTCGGTCTGCCCGTAGCCGTCGCGGATGGTGAGTCCCCACGCCGCCTCGACCCGGCCGATGACCTCGGGGTTGAGCGGCTCGCCGGCCGAGATGAGTTCTCGGAGCGCCCGCGGCTTCGCGCCGAGGTCGGACTGCAGCATCATCCGCCACGCGGTCGGCGGCGCGCAGAACGTGTTGACCTCGGCGCGCTCGAGCTGCGCGAGGAGCGCACCAGGGTCGAAGCGCGCGGTGTTGTGGATGAAGACGGTGGCCTCGGCGATCCACGGCGCGAAGAAGCAGCTCCAGGCGTGCTTGCCCCACCCGGGCGAGCTGATCGTCAGGTGCACGTCGCCGGGTCGGACGCCGAGCCAGTACATCGTGCTGAGGTGCCCGACCGGGTACGACGTCTGGGTGTGCACGACCATCTTCGGCTTCGACGTCGTGCCGGACGTGAAGTAGACCAGGCACGGATCGGTCGTGCGGGTGACGACGTGGGGACGGACCTCGTCGGCGGGAGCGGGCTCGCCCAGGTCGCCCGGGTACTCCGTCCAGCCTTCAGCGGGACCGCCGATCACGATGCGCGTGAAGGACCCGCGGACGTCGTCGTACTTGTGCGTCTCGCCCCGGTTCGTGACGACGTGCGCCACAGAGCCCCGGTCCACGCGGTCCTGCAGGTCGGCGGTGTCGAGCATGGTCGAGGTCGGCAGGATGACCGCACCGAGCTTGATCACGGCGAGCATCGTCTCCCAGAGCTCGAGCTGGTTGCCGAGCATGACGAGGACGTGGTCGCCCTTCCGCACGCCGGAGCCGTGCAGGCGCGCGGCGAGCCGATCGGACCGTGCGGCCATCTCGGCGTAGCTGAACCGCTGCTCCCGACCGTCCTGCTCGACGATCCAGAGCGCCGTGCGGCCGTTGTCGGTCGCGATGACGTCGAACCAGTCGGTCGCCCAGTTGAACGTGTCGCCGACGTCCGGCCAGCGGAACCCGGCGCGTGCCGCTTCGGGAGAGTCCGCGGCGAGGAGCTGGTCGCGGGCGGCACGGTACGCGTCGGTCGGGTTCACAGAAGACACGGACCGATCATGCCGTATCCGGCTCGGAGTCGATCGATCAGGCGAGTCCCCGGATCCAGCGGTCGAGCCAGGGGATGATGCTCGAGAGGTCATCCGCGTCGATCACGTCACTCGCGGCCGCGCGTGCCGTCGGACTCGCGTTGAGCGCCAACGCACTGGGGAGCGCCTGGAAGAGCGGGATGTCCGAGCGACTGTCCCCGACGGCACAGCAGTGTTCGATCGGTACACCGAGGTCACGAGCGAGCGCGAGCGCCCGGTCCCGCTTGTCGAACTCGTCGAAGTGCTCGGCGACGGTGCCGTCGTGGACGCCGCCGTGCTCGCCGACTCGGGGCCCGCCGTTCGGGACGAACCCGAACCGCCCCGCGAGGAAACGGGTCACGGGCTGCCACGCGAGCGACGCGAGCACGGGTTCGACGTCGTGGGCACGGCACCACGCGACGACGGTCTCGGTTCCGGGCAACACCGGCAGGTCGTCGAGCCACCGGTCGACCGTCGCGACGGACGTGCCACGCCACCCGAGTGCGTCGACCTCGCTGACCTGCTGGTTGGTGAGGTCGCCGTCGGCGTAGCGGGCTTCGGCGTCGTCGAGCGCCTCCTGGTGCCCGAACCGGGCGGCCAGGAAGCTGCTGCTGGAACCGGGACTGACGAGGGTTCCGTCGACGTCGAAGAACACGATGCCGACGGTCACTGCTGGCCGCTCCCCCGCACGACCGCACCGAGCACCCGGATCGTCTCGTCGGTGTCGACGTGCAGGTGCGCCCCGATGCCGAGCGCACGTGCGGCCTCGATGTTCTCCGGCACGTCGTCCACGAAGAACACCTCGTCCGGGTCCGCCCCGAGACGCTCGAGCGTGATGCGGAACGCCTCGGCATCGGGCTTGGTCGCACCGATCTCGTGGGAGTAGCAGATCGGGTCGAACACCGCCGAGAGCCGGAAGCGCCGCTCCTCTTCCTCTCGAGCGCCGTCGCCCGAGTTCGACAGGATCGCGAGGCCGATCGTGCCGCGGAGTCCGGCGAGGAAGTCGTACAACGGCTGGTTCAGGGTTCCGCAGTACGCATCCCAGAATTCGGCCCGCATGACGGCGAGCTGGTCGGCCGGCAACCCGAGGGCCGAGCCGATCCCACCCCAGTACCGGTCGACGACGCCGGTCTGTCGGGAGGCGTCGGGGAGGTCCGCTGCGACCAGGCGAGCGGAGAAGTCGTCCGTCGTCATCCCGAGACGCTCGGCCCACCGCGCCCGGAACTGCCCGGGCCAGGCAGCGTCGTCGACGAGTTCGAGGACTCCGCCCACGTCGGACAGCAGCCACCGCACGGCTGGCGCCGCGGACCCGGCCGTCCCGCCGGTCACAGCGAACCCCGCAGCTGCCGGATCATCTCGACCTCGAGTTCGCTCGGTTCGAGGACGTACGCCTCGGTCGCACCTGTCGGCTCGTAGCCACGTCGGGCGTAGAAGGCCTGCGCACGGTTGTTCCCCTGGTGCACGTGCAGCCGTAGGGCCGACCCGTGCGCAGCTGCCCACCGCTCGATCTCGTCGAGCAGCGCGTCGGCGACCCCGGCGGGACGACCCCGGTGCGACGGTGCGACGTAGACGCCGACCAGGAGCGGCCCGACCCGGGGACCGGGCACGAACACCCCCATCGTCCCGACCCACCGGCCGTCGGCACCGATCGCGGCGAGGGTCGTCCCGCCGACGTCGTGCTCACGGCGGCCGCGTCGACGCCACTCACGCTCCTGCAGCCGCTCCGCATCGGCGAGCCGCTCCCCGTACGCCTTCGGGGTGTCCCGGAGCATCTCCAGGCGCAGTGCCCGCACGGATTCCCAGTCGTCCTCCGTGGTCGGTCGGATCGTCGTTCCCCGCATGGCCCGAGCATAGGGGCGGCCGGCCCGGAGAACTCGTTCCAAACCCTTCGCCGGAGGGTGCCGAATCACCTGCAACGACCGGGAAACACCCGGAGCGCTCACCAGCCGCACATCGCTGGTTCTCCACCCCACCAAGGGTGTGTTCGGCGCGCACACAGCAGCCGCGCCGAGCGCGACAACAGCAAAGGACTGATCACGATGCGTAAGAGCCTCAAGACC
>NZ_CAJCKD010000065.1:0-6308 GCF_903970855.1 Curtobacterium sp. ME12 | reverse complement strand
CCCTGGATCGCCCTGTCCGCCGGCGGCGCCATCGCCCTCATCGCGGTCGCAGTTATTGCGTACCGCCGCCGCAACCAGCACTAACCGTCAACACCTGTCCGAGCGGGGAAACGCCCCGCGTCCCCGCTCGGATCGTGCCGTGTGTCTCGCAGATCGCACGGCCGGCGGTGGAAGTGCGCCGAATCACTATGGGAGCTGCTTATGCGGCTTGGAAGGTTTGGCAGTGCGCCGCACCGTAACCACCATCGATACGGACCGCCGAAGCAGTGCAGACCGCAGACACGTTGAAGCGGCAGTCCGTGCGTTGGCAGGCCCCAACGGACGCGATAACCTTCGGCAGTCCGCCATTGATGCCGAGCGGCAAGAAGGTTGCACAGTCCGCGTGGTCAGCGCTGATCGTGATCGCGGCCGCGTGACACCCATCGTGGTTATAGCTACACGACGTCGCCGAACACTCCGTGACCGTCGGCAGCTCAGAGAACGTTGTCATAGCGAACACCTTTCGCGACCGCAGCTCCGATCAGAGCCATCGAAGGTAGTGTGCGCCGCAATCGCTGCGATGTATAGGCAGGTAAGCCTCCCCTCACTCCCCCGCCCTCACTGGACCGGACCCGCGTAACCACCGCTAGCAGCTCCTTCCCTTCAGACGACTACAGCG
The DNA here is from genome assembly GCF_903970855.1 of Curtobacterium sp. ME12. Lineage (NCBI taxonomy): Bacteria > Bacillati > Actinomycetota > Actinomycetes > Micrococcales > Microbacteriaceae > Curtobacterium > Curtobacterium sp. ME12. Next base: position 5,650 of record NZ_CAJCKD010000065.1, on the reverse strand, counting down.
GTGCCACCAAGACCTCACGCCGCCGTGGCAGCTGTCGACCCTGATACGGAAGGTATTGCGGATCATCGGCTGAGGCCGCACATAACATGAACGATCAGAAGTGTGCAAAGGTGAGTCCGCTGTTTCCTCAAACGAAAGGCTGCATGCGTATTGCACAGAAAGTCACCACACACTTAGACGATGATTCGACCGGCGACACAATTGACGAGGGCAAGGGCCGCACCGTGTCCTTCTCGTTCGACGGCAACCACTACGAAATCGACCTCTCCGGCGACAATGCCGACGCGCTACACGAAGCGTTCTCCGACTACGTCGCTGCCGCGCGGAAGGTCAACGGCCGTCAGACCCGAAAGAACTTGGGTAGCGCGCCGAAGCGTGGCAACTCGGACGAGCTCGCGAAGATTCGTGAGTGGGCGAATTCGAATGGCCACGAGGTCTCGGGGCGCGGCCGCATCAGCCGGGCGATTCGCGACGCGTACGACGCTGCACACTCACCAGACTCTCCGAGCCCGACGAAGGTTGGCTACCCGCGTGGGCAACCGGCCTTCGTCGCGTGAGTCAATAGCGGTCTCTTATGTCAGCTGGCAGTGTTGGCTCATTCAAAGGTCCGCGGTAGTGGTGATCGGCACATCTATCCGGTCTCGCGCGACCACAATTCCATGCTTGATTACATAGCATTCGACGATGTGCTCACCTCGAAAGGACGAGGTCTCCTTGCGTATTCCGGGCTGCGTCGAGTCGATGATGTCGCCGCGGACCATATGGCGGCGCTCAGCTTCCGAGCCCTGGTTGAGCACCTTCCACTTGAGTAAATACGGCTCGGCCACCGTGCAGCTGATGACCTGAAACTTCAAGCGTTTGCCAGCGTTGAGTGGGAATCCAGCACTACCCATCGCACGCAGCCACCGAGGTCGCCAGCCGTCTTGGGTTACCTCGCAATCAATGGTCACACTCTCCCTGATGTCGACCGGGTACCGATCCTCGATGTACTCCTCCGTGCCCCTATAGGTGGCCCCGGCAGACGCCTTGAGGACATCCTCGGTGATTGCGAGCGGCACGCTGGTACCGAACACTTCGCGCCACTTCTTGATCGAAGCAGCCTTACCCTCGTTCTCGATTGCGGAAATGCAGCGGTTATAGGCTTTCTTCGCCTTAGCCTGAAACTTCGACTTCACGTACACGCGCTGCCTGCTGCCGAGTGCGAGGTAGTACTCCTTCTCCGGCTCAACCATGAGGAACGCAAAGAAATCCCGAGACAGCAGGTCAAACGAGCTCGTATCCGCGGAATCGTAATCATCCGTTTGCGCGAAGAAGTTGTAGACCAGCGTGTCAATGACCAACCCGCCAATGTTCACGCCATTCGCGTTCTTCCAGGCTCGGGCCATCCGGGCGACGTGACGCATGTTCGCCGAGGTCCGATCGTTGCACTCCTTCGTTGCGACAATCTCGGCGCGCGGTTTCGTGGTTTTCCAAGATTCTGCCTTCGTGTCCGGGTAGTCGAAGCTCCCGTCTGTGTTCTCGAACGCTGGTTGAACCTCAAACTTAAATGCGTTCGATGTGAACTGCACCCGCACGACACACTGATCAACCCGGACGTCGGTGTTTTGATACCGCGCCTTGAGCGCGTCGCGCACACGCTCGAGCATCCGGCGAGGGCCGTTACGATCACTGTAATCGTCGCGCAACACTGAGGGCAGGATGAAGATCATGTCGAGGTCGGAAATCGACCTTATGGCAGTATGTCGGCCGAATGAGCCGACCATCAGCTTGTGGTCGACTGAGGCGTCCTTGGCCCGGAAGTTTTTGTTCAGCGCCTTGGTGATTTCGTCGCGGCGAGACCGAACTGCCTCGACTTTCTCCCCCACCTTCAGATTAGCGAGCAACCCGTCGAAAATCTCGGACGTTTCCATACTCAAACCCCGCCTTCGTCAAGCCGCAGCGCCTCAGGAAGGAGGAGGTCGAGCTCGCGAGAGGAGAACGTCAACTCCTCATTGCCCTTCAATCCCTTTTTAGCGCGTCGGTACGCTCTGGGAGTAGTCCGTGGCGCGGACGAGTAGACCTCGCGGGTGGCTTCCTGCAGTTCGTCGCGGCGAGCCCTGGCAAGGGCGCCCTCAATTTCGCGAGACATCAGGTCGGCGATGAGCGAGACATAGGACTCGCGCACGTCCCACAGTCGTGACGCGATATCCCGGTGCGCCTCAGCCTCCTCATGAAACCGGAACGTCTTCGCCCCTAGCGTTACCCACGTCACCAGGACGGCAACGGTGGAGGTGACGAGGCCGGTCACCGTCGTATTCGCGAACGGGCCCACCACTGCAACTAAGAACGTGCCCGAGCTGATTGCGGTCAGCGCAATGAGCACGCCCTGCTGCCAACGGTGCTTCGTGAAGCAGAGGTCCGCCTGCTTCTCATTGGTTTTCTGGCTGTATGCCACTCGTCCGAATGCCTCACGTACCTGGGCAAGCAGGTAGCGGTCGTGGCCGTGAAGCGCGGCGTTTTCGTCGGTCAACTCGCTCCGATCACTCTTGTAAAGTCGATCCACACGCAACCGGCGAGTGATCCGTTCTCATTCTGGCAACCGCGTCCGACATAGCGGAAGGTGCACCCTGCCTCCGGTCTGAAACTTGGATGGCCGCCGCAGAGGGGCCGGCCGTCGGCAGTGCGGTGCTTGTCCACACTCGGTGATCGAAGCCAGCGCGAACAACCGGCTTAGCTGATGACGTTCTGGGGTATGCCTTAACACGACGCCGCATGCGCAGTGGGATGTCGTAGTTCTGGGGTGGCAGAGCGGTCTTCCGCGACAGATCCGCGCGCGGGTGTAGAGGTGGTGCGACGAGTGCAACGGTCTCACGCTGGTGCGTTCAGCAGCAGTGCAGCGGAGTCATCGAAGGCTGTGGCGCGCGACGACTGCACGCTCCAGGCAAGGCCCTGCGATGTGGTGAGTTCAAGCTGTCCGTACTGGACGACGGGGAGCACCGGGTTGTTCTTGAAGCGACGATCCGGTCCGCCCTTGACGTTGACGTACTGCCAGGTCTGGTCGATGAGCTGCGTGTCCTTCGGGACCTGACCCGGCTGTTCGACGAAGCGCGTGACAGACCGGCGCACGGAGAGCTGCCGGTATGCGACGTCGGAGTAGTGCTTGCCGGAGCAAACCAGTAGGCGATCAGGCAGGAAGTACAGCGCGTCCTTCCCAGCACGCAGAGTCGGGATGTCCACGTTGGTTGCAAGGCGCTTGGGTTGCTGAATACGTGCCATGGCCGGCACTCGACGCACGATCGCTTCGACGCCGGCGTTCGTCTTGTGCTGGTAGGTGGTCTGGACATGGCCGGACTCCACGGTGCGCCACAGCCGGTCACTTGCAGCAGCGGTACCCCACGCCGTGGTGAATCGGTCGAACCAGACAGCAGGCGCGTCCTCGAGGTCGTAGAGCAGGACCACGTTCTTCTGCAGCGCGTCGCGGAGGAAGAGCCACCAGCATCCCGGTACGGCGACTGCCCAGATGATGAAGCCCCACGGCAGCAGCGCTGCTCCGAGGATGAAGGCTGTGATCGCAGCGATCCAGCCCCACCGGGGACGCCGTGCTGCCGTGTTGAGCTGCTGGACAATGTCGTCCCCGCCAGTCGGGCGCAGATCGAGTGCTGTCAGGCCGCTGACGTCGTCCATATTCACCGCAGCGAAGTTCTGGAGCACAGGCGGGCTCGGTGGAGCGATGCGAGGCGCTCGTGATCCTGAGGAGGACAGGTACGTGGCGCCACCGGAGCCAACACGTACGTAGTTCCCCCGCGGCCCCGTACCGACCCGAAGTCCCGGGATCCCCGCACTGACTCCGAGCCCCGACTTCGACAGATTGAACCGAAGCGGCCCCGCCTTCACGCTTCGCCTGATCGTGATCCCCACGCTCTCATCCCGTCTCATCGGTGTCTCGTCCTGCCAGCGGGATCGTGCCGCCTCATCCGCAGCTTCGGATCGGGGCACCCCCCACCCCTCGAACTGGGATGAGGTGATGCGGTGAGAGCTCACGCAGACTTGGGCAGTCCTCAGTAAATAGGAGCATCATGCCATCCCTCCCCCACGTCAACGGACCTTCACAAGGCACCCCTCGGAAGAAGATCGCCCCGTCGACGTGGGTCGGCTTGGTCGGCACGCTGCTGGCTGCGCTGCTCGGACTGGCGTCGGGTGGTTTCTGGTCGATGCTGGTGATGGCTGCCCTCGTGGTCCTCCTCACGGCGCTCTACGGGCTGCTGTTCCGTCGCACCACCTGGCTCCACCTGCCGCGGAAGCGCTCCGCTTCAGCCCTCGGGGCAGGAATCGCCCTGGTGGTGCTCCTCGGATCCGGATCGGCCTTCGGCGCCACACACCCGGCAGCGCCGGCCTCCGCGGTCGACCCTGCACCTACCGTTTCGGCTTCTCCCGCAGCGAGCACAGCGCCACGCAAGACACCGACACCGACACCGACACCGACACCGACACCGACACCGACACCGATCGTCACCACCAAGGACGTCACCGAGACGACGCCGATCCCGTTTGAGTCGACCACGGTTGAAAGCGCCACACTCGCGCAGGGCACCTCCACCGTCACCACCACCGGCGTGGACGGTGTCCGGACGACGACGTTCCGCGTCACCTTTACAGACGGCGTTGAGACCAACCGCCAGCAGGTCAGCGAAGCGGTCACGACCCAACCCGTCGCCCAGGTGACCACAATCGGAACGTACGTCGCCCCAGCAGCACCGGCACCGGCACCGGCACCGGCACCGGCACCGGACGAGGGTGGCGGAGCGACTGCACTCTGCAATGACGGATCCTTCTCCTATGCAGCTCACCATCAAGGGGCTTGCTCGCATCACGGAGGTGTCGCCAAGTTCTACAGGTGACATGGCCTGGAACCAACGGCAGCGCCCGCCCGGTCGCGCAATCGCACGAGCGGGGCGAGGCTGTCGGCGGCCGCTCCTATGGTGTGGGCAATGCTCACGTCCGTGAGTGCTGATGGCAAAGGAGCCGATCATGCGAGTCGCCGCGTATCACTCGACGAATCAGTCAGACCCCGACGTTCACCACGACGACAACAACTGCCCCGTGGGCAAGCAGATCCCCGACCGCAACAAGCGGTCCGGGACGAACGGATGGCCCCGCTGCAAGCGCTGCGACTGATGATCAGTGCGAGGCGTGAACGAGTTCGTCCGCGCCTCGCACGCGTCTCAACCTGGTTCCGGCAGCAGCCCGGCGGTGGGTCTGGCGCTGAGCGAAGCTAGTGGTCGCTATCAGCTGCTATCTGCTGCTTGCGTGGAGTAGTAGCGGCCTGTTGCAGGTCGGCGCCGAGCGCTTGGGCGTCGTTCAAGATCGTCGCGAGTCGAGTGAGCGCATCGTCGACGGCATCGTCGGTGCTGCCGAGCTCGGCGTATGTCTCCTGCAGTGTCAAGGCGTCGAACCGTGACGGCCGTCGCGAGAGCGCACCGAGGGTCTCCACAATCCGGTCGCCTGCGGCCGCTGCACGTCGACTCGGGATGATGCTCGTCATGGAACGGCCCGAGAGGCTCACCCCGGTGCGCGCCCATCCATGGACGTCTAACGGCAACAGCAGCTGCTCCGCCCGGCGCCAATCCCCCGCTACTGGCTGCTCGCAGTCGTGCCGGTCGAGGTTTCCTTT
>NZ_CAJCKD010000064.1:0-7103 GCF_903970855.1 Curtobacterium sp. ME12 | reverse complement strand
AGCCTCGCCTCCTCCGCCGACACGAGCGTTGATGGGGCGGACTACTACCGGTCCGCGTACCGGCGGTTCCGGGAAACCATCCGCGCCGGCCTCACCGCAGATGTCCGCGACGGCCGGGAACCAGCCACGATGGACCCGGTGCGCGGCGCAAAACAGCTCCTCGCCCTCTACGACGGCCTCCGCCTCCAATCACTCCTCACCGCAGACACCGACGTCGTCGACGAGTTCGACCGAGCAGCAACCCGAATGCGGCGCGGCTGGAGTGAGCAGTACGAACAACCCACCTACTGGGACATCCCCATCGCACCCCGCACCTAACCGCACCGAGGCCCGGGGTGATGCCGCCTCCTGCCGCGGCACCACACCGACTTACAACGCCAGTGCAGCGGGCGGTGCCCCAGCACGCCCAGGAGCACGCTCAGACCAGACGTGCCTACGACGGTAACGGCGACCCGATGCATGCGTCTAGCGCCTAATGAACGCGGTGCTGCAGCCCATTGGAGCGCGAGGCGTGGCTGCGCCGATCAGGTCGGAACCACGCCCCGCTGACAGCAGGAACCACCCCACCGCCATCACGAACGTGCACCTAAAACGGGTCGGCGTACCGTGCAGCCATGGCGCCGACATCCTCTCGCAGGCAACGTCGGCGTCGAGCGCGTCGGCAACGCCCGCCCCGAGGGATCCGGCGAATGGCCTGGTGGGAATGGGTCGGAGTCGCAGCCCTCGCAGTCGGTGCCGGCACACTCGTTGTTGCAGCCCTCATCATCCATTGACCGCAAATCCCTATTCCGCTGAGCGACGCTCAACACAGTCGAGGGTAGGTAGGAGGTGCGCGAGCGGTTGCTGATGGTTCGGGTCCGAGAGCAACCGCCCGCGCGCTACAACGCCGTCGGGTTCGACCCACAGGGTCGCGACGATGTCAGCCCGGAAAACAGGGAATCGGGCACCCGCTACTACGGGAACGCGGGGCAGCAGCAACCACTGTACGCCGCAAGGTCGGCCCCGCTTCCAGGCCTGAACGACGTCACGTAGTTACCGACGTCTTGGGTCGGCGGCACACGCCTCACACTCCAGTTAAGTGGGCGATGCCGCCTCCCTGAAACGTTGCCGGCATCGCCCACTCGGGAACACGCACGGCGTGCGCCCTGACCCAGGAGCTCGCTCAAACCGGGTTACAGGGATCGTAGGACTGTAAGCGTTCGGACGGAAGGCTTGAGTACGTGGTGGGTCGCCTCCAGCTCTGACTCGAAGGGATCCGAACGGGCGCCGGACTCGGCGTCAAAACCAGAGCGGACGGTTGGGCCCGCAGTACTCCTGATGGGAGGGGTTGTCAACGGCTACCCCATTTTCCGTGGTCGTCCTAGCGTTCGAGGTGGCCAGTTCCGGCACCAATTCAGCAGCGCACAGAGGCCCCACGATGACCGATCCCACTCCGGATGTCTTGGATGTCCTCCAGGTGTTGCGGGCACGCATCAACGCTGAGCCTGTTGGCCGCATTGATACCGCAGCCCTCGCTGCCGCTGCCCATCTCGACGGTCACGAGTTGCACCGCTTCCTCCATGTGCACCTTCGAGTCACCCCGGTGCAGTTTGTCCGTCACCATCGCCTCGACGCCGTCCACCGGGTAATACAAGCCGGAGACGTCGATCCGTCCGTGGCCGCGCGGGACTGGGGTTTCGTCCATCTCAGGCGCTTCACCGATGCCTACATAGAGCGGCACGGTCACTCGCCCGCAGAAACCGTGGCTGCCGCAGCTGATGGCGAGTACTGAACCCCAGGCCCGGAACGATGACGGACCTCCTGCTACAACTCGAGAAATCTCGTCGATCTACAGGGCCGTGTTATCCGGGAGACGCAAGCGAATGCGCGTCGCTCAACGGACAATCAGCGCGGTAACCAGTCGCCGTCCGAGCGCCATCTCCGCACGGCAAAGCGTTTGTAGCTTCACCCGGCGATGTCTAGGCCCCCAATTGGGGGAGGGTTGCACGCACGACACACGCTTACCGTCAGGAATTGAGTCTTACTTCACTGGAAGGAGTGACCATGCAACGACGCATGAGAATGCACGCCACGGCGATGGCTTTGGCCGCCGGGACTGTTTTAGGGGGGTCCATCCTCATTGCAGGCCCTGCATCTGCCGCCCCAGGGGACGCATCAGCGACCGGCATCAGCGCCGCCGTCGACGTGCCAGCACTGGGTGACCTGCTCGGACTCACCGTGAATGCCGCCGCGGGCGATGTGGCCGTCGCCGGGAACGGTGCCGACGGTTTCGACGGCGACGCAACAACGCTCGTGAATGCCGACGTCGCGGACATCGGTGCGGATGTCGTGTCCACCTCCGTTAGCAGTAACACCGCCCGCTCGACAGCGTCCTCCGACATCACGGGTGCCTCTGCTGCACTGTTTGGCAGCAACGTGCTGAGCGCTGCCGCTGTGACGGCGACTGCCACGTGTCCTGTCGGTGGCACCCCCACCGGCGATGCCACCCTCACCGGACTCACGTTGCTCGGCCAGGCCGTGACGCTCAACGCCGACACCCCGACCCTCACAGCTTCCACCGCCCTGACCGGTGACCTCGCCGACGTCACCCTCACGGTGAACCTCATCCGAAGCATCACCACAACGGCCACGACCGCAGCCACCACTTCAGTGCTCGCGACCGTCACCCTGAACGGGACTGCCGGAGACGTCACCCTCACTGACGACACCGTCGCGACCATCGTCCTCGCAGAGGCCGCATGCGAGACCCCGACCGTTGCGCCCGCTGTCCAGGTCACCGACATCACCCCCGGCAGCGGACCGACTACCGGCGGGCAGACGGTCATAATCACCGGCAGCGGGTTCGGCGACGACACGACGGTCACCTTCGGTGGTGTCCCCGCAACCGGAGTCACCGTCGCCGCAGACGGCGAATCCCTCACCGCGGTGACCCCAGCCGGCACTGCCGGCCCAACGACCGTGGTCGTCGCTAACGGCGGATCGTCAGACACCCTGCCCTACACTTACGTCGCCCCTGCCGTGACGCGTCTCGCTCCCGCCCGAGGTCCGGTAGCGGGCGGGAACACGGTGACAATCACCGGCACCGGCCTGCAAGCCGCGGATGAAGTCCGGTTCGGCGGAACGCCCGCTGTCATCCGCTCAATCTCCGACGACGGCACCCGCATCGTCGTATCCGCGCCAGCGGGAACCGGCCTCGTCGACGTCACCGTCGGATTCCCCGGTGACACCTCGCTTACTGCCCCGGCGCAGTACCGCTACGTCGCACCGGCCGCTGCTGCGGCGACGGTCACCGGTGTGTCTCCCGCATCCGGTCCGACATCCGGTGGGCAGACCGTCGTCATCACCGGGACCGGGCTCGCCGACGTCACCGAGGTCACAATCGGAGGCAACCCGGCAACGATCGTGGGCACCCCGACCAACACACGAGTTTCCGTGAGCACGCCCGCCGGCGCCGCAGGAGCTGCCGATGTGGTCGTCACGGATGCGAACGAGTCAACCGCCGCACGGGACCTGTACACGTACGTGCCAGCACCCACCACCACCGGGGTCACCCCGGGAACGGGATCCGTCGCCGGAGGGACGGTCGTGACGGTGAACGGTGACGGTTTCGTTCCTGGCGGCACGACGGTAACGCTCTGCGGCGTGACGATCGCGCCTGCCGATGTCACGGTGTCCGACGGTGGTACGCGGGCGACGTTCTCGACTCCCCCGTGTGATGTCGGAGCAACCCCCATCACTGTCGCCACAGCTGGCGGCAGCAACGCCGACGCGTCCTTCCAGTACGTAGATGCTGGCGATGCCGCCTCCGGCGGCGTGGGCGGCACCCCGGTGCTCGGGGCAGGCTCGGATGGCACACTCGCGTACACGGGCGCCGATCCTCGAGCGCCGCTGGCTGCCGCCATCGCGCTGCTCCTGCTCGGTACGGCAGCAGCGCTGACCGGGCGTCGTTTCCGCCGCCGATCCGCGTAACTCCGTCAGCTCCGTCGATGGGCAACAGGGCCGGTCCGCATAGCAAGTGCGGACCGGCCCTCACCGGTTGGCACGGACCCAGCATTGAACGGGCTGTGCCCCTTGCATAAACGGGAGGCGCCACGGTTCGGCAAGAAGGCAAAATCGGGTCGCTGCGATGGCAGAAGGAATGCACCTCGAACACGCCGACGGTTCGCAGAGACACCGCGTGCAGTATTGCCGATCCTCTGCTGACGCAATACGGAGCTGGTCTCCCCCTCTGGCTCGCAAGGCCAAGGCGATTTGGTGCGCGTGCGCATGTCATTGGTTCGGGTCGAGGACACCCGCCCGCGCGCTACGACGCCGTTGGGTTCGACCCACATGGTCATGACGATGCCAACCCATGAACAGGGAATGTTGGGCAACCGCAGCGAGGGACTGCGGAGTAGCAGGAACGACATTACGACGCGGGTGCCGAGGTGTTGTCGGCAGTGCGTTCTGCGACCCGGGGCAGGCGATCGGAGCGCAACCCGAATGCGACGCCGTTCGCCTGCCCGCTGCTCCTCCCTTCCCGATCCGCACGCTTGGGCGCATGCGGATGCTGGCGGGGAGAAGTTCTTGGCCGCGGTGTGCCGCGTTAGGCGCAGCTGGTGCGGCCGAAGCCGAGGAACCGGACGGTGACGATCCGGACGGTGCTGTCGGATGTGGTGGTCCAGGTGGTGGTGAGGTCGGTGCGGATGCTGACCGTTGAGGTGCGCCAGGTGAACAGATCCCAGGAGCTCAGCGTGGTGGAGCGTGTTCCGGCGGGAGTTGTCGCGGTCGCTTGCCCGTCGACGAGGGTGGTGAAACGCTCAGGAGCGGTGCCGGTGTAGGTCCACCCGATGGTGACAGACCCATCGCCGTTCGACGTGCACGTCAGTGCGGTGACGGGTGTTGCCGTTGCTGCCGTGAGGGTGCTCGTGGGTGCGGCGGTGGTCGCGGCGAACGTTGCTGCAGCGGCCGGAGCGGGCAGCAGGAGCGCGCCGATCGTGCCGGCGACCGCGAACGCGACGGCAGCCGTCGTCCGTGGTCGTCGTGGTGCCGCGCGATGCCGCGCACGTCCGGCGGCGGGTCCGCTGGGTGTGCGCCCGTCGGTGACGGCGGGGATGACGGCGAGAGCGGTCACCGCTAGGAGGGCTGCGCCGAGGGCGGTGAGTGCGCCGGCGTTACCGTCGGTTGCCCAGCGGACCGGTGTGCCGATCAGTGGCACGCGGAGGTATCCGACGCCGAGGACGGCGGAGCGGGTGATGGGGGTGGAGTCGGCGGCAGGGTTCGCGTCGCCCTTCGTCGTGAGGGTGCCGTCGTCGTTCAGGGTGTCGAAGCGGTGCATCCGCAGCGTGCCGACGTGGTCGGGGTCGGCGAAGAGGAGCACCTGGCCGGTGCGGAGTTCGTGCGGGGTGACCGTCTTGCTGACGACGACGTCGCCGACGTGCAGGGAGGGTTCCATGGAGCCGGTCATCACGGTGGTGCTGTGCCAACCGAGCAGCATCGGCGCAATCGCCCAGAACAACAGCCCGAGCAGGGCGGCGAGGATGCCGCGTGCGGTGAGCACCACCGTGAACCGGATCCAGGACGACGATCGCATCGTCGGTTCCTCCTGACGAGGGATTAGGAGTTCTGCGCTTCCCAGGTGAACCCGAGGCTCGCGGTGGCTCCCATCAGCGACGCCGGCGCGTCCGGGGAGACGGTGTACGTGATCTGGAAGGTCTTCGCCTCCGCCTTGTCACCGGCCGGCTTCCACGTGCCGAGTCCGTTGGCGTAGTTGGTCCGGGTGGAGGCGAAGGTGGCGAGGGAGTCGTTGTAGAGGGTGCCGTCCGCCCCGGACGCTGCGGTGAAGCCGTTGCAGGTGCCGTAGCCACCCCCGCTGCCCTGCTTGACCTGCAGGGTCACGTAGGAGGCGAGTGCCTTCGTCTGCTGCACGTTCGTCGCATACAGCTTCACGGCACTCGGGAGGGAGCCGCTCGAGGTGACCGCGATGCAGTTCGTACCCGTCGATCCGGGCTTGAGGTTGGCGGCGGAGAACAGTGCACCGTTCGAGGCGTCGTTGCTGAGCGCGACCGAGCCCATGGACCAGTTGTTGGCGTCATCCGACGACGTCGCCGAGAACGCCGAGTACGACGCCGTCGACACGGCGATACCGCCAGCGACAAGAGCAGCCGGGATGACGGCAAGGGTGGCGATGCGGGCAATGGTGCGGTTCGGGCGACGCATGAGGTTCCGTTCAACGAGAAGGTAACTGACTCGATTTTCGAGCCATCCGAACCATACGCCTCAAAATCTGATCATGTCAATTTTTGTGCCAAACGATTCTCGTCTAGAGTCTGGGTATGTCTGCTGCTCCGTCCGGGACGCCCCGCGATGACGACCGCCTCCTCGATGACGCCGTCGCGGCGTTCTACGCAGCGCAGGTGGAGCACGCGCACCTGATTCAGCACCTGGCGGTCGCGCACGATCTGAACCCGGTGGACCTGCGGGCGTTGAAGTTCTTGGGCGCGCTGGACGAGGACCGCACCCCGAAAGAGCTCGGCAGCTACCTCGAGATGGGAACCGGTGCCGTCACCGCACTTCTGGATCGGCTGACGAGACGGGGCTTCCTCGATCGGGTCCGTAATCCCAGCGATCGGCGCAGCGTCCGGATCGAGCTGTCCGCTGACGGGTTCGCGATCGTGGGAGCCCTGCGCTCGGCGTACCGGGAGGCGCTGCAGCGCTCACTGCCGGGAGAGAGCATGGAGACCTTCATCGACTTCTCCGGCAAGATCGCTGTCGCCTTTGCGGACATCGCGACGGAAGACCCGCAGTAGACAGCTGCAGGTCGCACCGTCACCTCCTGTCCGGCGCCATCCGGAGACCGGCACCCTGGTTTGGGTGCGTCGTGTCGGAGGACGACTGCAATACCAAACCCTTTGCTGGGTGGTGCCGAATCACCTGCAACGACCGGGAAACACCCGGAGCGCTCACCAGCCGCACATCGCTGGTTCTCCACCCTGCTCCAGGGTGTGTTCGGCGCGCACACAGCAGCCGCGCCGAGCGCGACAACAGCAAAGGACTGATCACGATGCGTAAGAGCCTCAAGACCTCCATCACCCTCGCCACGACCGGCGCCCTCGTCCTCGGCG
>NZ_CAJCKD010000063.1:0-7638 GCF_903970855.1 Curtobacterium sp. ME12 | reverse complement strand
GACGGGGAGCACGGTCGTCACGGTTGAAGCTGCGCGGTGCACGGTCGTCGCGGTCGAACGAGCGACGCGGACGGTCCTCGTTGTCACGACGGGGAGCACGGTCGTCACGGTCGAAGCGACGGGGAGCACGGTCGTCACGGTCGAACGAACGACGCGGACGGTCGTCATTGTCACGACGGGGAGCACGGTCGTCACGGTCGAAGCGACGGGGAGCACGGTCGTCACGGTCGAACGAACGACGCGGACGGTCCTCGTTGTCACGACGGGGAGCACGGTCGTCACGGTTGAAGCTGCGCGGTGCACGGTCGTCACGGTTGAAGCCGTGACCGCCACGGTCGTCGCGGTTGAAGCCACGGCCGCCACGGTCGTCGCGGTCGGGCCGACGCTGGCCGCCGCTGTCGCGCGGCTCCCAGTTCGGACGGGCCGGACGCTCACCCTGAGACGCGCGACCGCGACGCTCCTCGGCGTCCCAGCGCTGCTTCTGGCGCGGCTGCGAGGAGTCGGCGGCGCGGAACCCGCGGTGCTTGCTGCTGCGGGCGGCGGGGGTGCCGTTCGGGTGGCGGACGCGGTCGGAGGCGCGGTTGTCCGCGCCGCCCTTGTTGTACGGGGCCATGGCTGCTTTCTCGGGTGCGCAACGTACCGCAGCGCCCGACAGCGACATCGGCGGGGGCTGCTTGCGGAGAGGGGGTTCATCCCGTCGCGAGTCGACGTGATTCCAGCCCTCGAGCAACACACACCCAGCAGAATTTCCGTGATCACAATGTCACGACGTCGAAGGCCGACCGAGCGAGTCTACGCGAGCCGGCGCCCTGACGCCAGCCCCACGCGGTCCGGTGGCGGCGTACCGGGCGCGGGACGGGCCTCCAGGCCGGTGGTCGCGCTCAGGACTCCGCGAGCCGACGACGCTGCTCGGCGACGTCGAAGTCCGCCTTTGGCCAGGACAGGTGCATGTCCTCCAGCGCCCGGAGCAGGAGCTGCTGCACGGCGAGGCGCGCGTACCACTTGCGGTTCGCGGGAACGACGTACCAGGGCGCCTGCGGGGTGGAAGTGCGGTCGAGGGCGATCTGGTACGCCTGCTGGTAGCGGTCCCAGAGCAGGCGGTCGTCGATGTCGCCCGGGTTGAACTTCCAGTGCTTGTCGGGGCGGTCGAGTCGGTCGCCGAGGCGCTCGCGCTGTTCGTCCTTCGAGATGTGCAGCATCACCTTGACGATGGTCGTGCCGGCGGCGGCGAGCCCGTCCTCGAAGGCGGTGATCGCGCCGTACCGACGTTCGATCTCGTCCGGCGCGGCGAGCCCACGGACCCGCTGGGCGAGCACGTCCTCGTAGTGCGAGCGGTCGAACACGCCGAGCTGCCCGGCTGCGGGCAGCTGCTTCTCGATGCGCCAGAGGAAGTCGTGCTCGCGTTCCTCGGCTGTCGGGGCCCTGAAGCCCGCGTAGTGCACGCCGTTCGGGTCGACCGCTCCGACGACGTGCGAGACGATGCCGCCCTTGCCCGCGGTGTCCATCGCCTGCAGCACGAGCAGCACCCGGCGCTCGTCACCGGCGGTCGAGGCCGCGTACAGGCGTTCCTGCAGGGCGGCGAGGCGGGAGGCTCCGGCAGCGAGGGCCTCGAGGCCGTCGATCTTGCGACCGGGGAAGCCCGGGGTGCCATCGGGGTCGACCTGGTCGAGGCGGAACCCGGGTTCGACGCGGAGCAGTGGTTCGGGATCGGCGTTCCAGGCCTTGTGACTGCTCACGGGTCCTCCTGCGGTGCTCCGGTCGGCGACTGCCGTGCTCATCCTCGCACTGCCCGGTGACGTCGGTGTGGCCGGTCGACGCCGGGAGCGCTGCTCGCGGTTCCTCCGCTCGGGTGACGTGGGCGGCCGCCGGGGCGGCTAGCGTGGACGTGATGAAGTCCGGCCGCCGCTCAGTGCTCGCGCTCGTCGCCGCGGTCGTGGCGCTCGGCGCGATGGCGTCCTGCAGCACGGACCCGGTCGGTGACGAGAACGCCACCGTGACCGCGGACAGCATCATCTACCCGCTGTCGCTGCGGTACCACGGCATCGACGTGGTGGCCGACGTGCCCTACGGCGCCGACCCGTTGCAGCGCCTCGACGTGTGCCTGCCCTCTGACAGCGCCCCCGCGACGACGGCGACGCCCACCGCGACGCCGTCCGCCTCGGCGACCGCCGACCCCGATGCCGAAGCGGTCGAGGCCACCACCGGACGTCCGGCGGTCCTGATGATCCACGGCGGCAGCTGGTCACACGGCGACAAGGCGACGGCCGCGTACCGGTCCGTGTGCAAGTACCTGGCGTCCGAGGGCTTCGTGACGTTCAACGTCGACTACCGCCTGGCACCGACGGATCCGTTCCCGGCCGGGCTCGACGACGTCCGCCGTGCGCTCGACTACGTGTTCCGTCCGGCGACGCTCGAGACCTACGACGTCGACTCCCAGCGCGTGGGTGTGTTCGGCGGGAGCGCCGGTGGCAACCTCGCCGCGATGCTCGCCGTCACCGACCACGACTCCGCCGCGTACGCCGACGGCGACCGGATCCGCGCCGTGGTGGACCTGAGCGGGCCGACGAACCTGACCACCCGGTCCACCGAGCCCGACGGTGTTTCGGCGGCTTTCCAGCGCAAGCAGCTGCTCTACCTGGGGTGCCGGTCCTACGCCAGGTGCCCGGCAGCCACCCGGGCGTCGCCGGAGTTCCACGTCACCTCGGACACCGCGCCGTTCTTCATCGGCCACTCCACCGACGAGTTCATCCCGATGTGGGAGTCACAGGAGTTCGCCGCGACGCTCCGGTCCCACGACGTCCCGGTGACGTTCGTGGCGGTCGAGGGCACGGCGCACTCGATCGCCCAGCTCGACGAGGCGATGAGCCGCCGGGTGGTCACGTTCCTGCGGACGCAGTTGGGCTGACCGCACGGTCGCTCGACGGGCTGGCAGCGCGATCGGCCGGCGGGCCGGTAGCGCGATCGGCCGACCGGCTGCCGGCGCCGGCGCCCGACCGCGTGCCCCGGGTGGGTGCCACCCGGAGTCGGGACTGCCGCTGCCGAGCCCCCGGCCGCAGACTTCGGGGGTGACCGACACCTCGACCCGCCCTGCCCGCGCCGCTGCGACCCGCTGGGACCGACCGGCGCTGCAGACGTTCGGGGAGCTGCTGCTCGGGCTGTCGTTCGTCGCAGCGGTGGCCTTCGGCGGGTACGCCTCGGTCACCGGGCAGCTGGCCGTCGTGTCGCAGGGCGCCGCCGTGGTGTTCCTCGTGACGCTGACCCTGGTGCTGGTGTCGTGGTTCCGGGCCGTCGAGCGCGAAGAGCGAGCCGAGCGCGTCGTCGTCTCGCCCCTCGCCGCGATCGACGCCGAGTACCGCCGCTAGGCAGCGCCGCCGGATCGCGCCGCCCGTCGCCGCCGTCGTTCCTGCCGGAGCTGCGCGCGTTCCTGGCGTCGCTCAACGCGCGCCTGTTTGCGGGTCTTCCCCGCGGCGATCCGGTCGTCGTTGCGTTCGCGAGCCCGCTCGACCACGAAGTACAGCGCCGGCAGCACCACGAGCGTCAGCAGCGTCGAGGACACCAGGCCACCGATCACGACCAGTGCCAGCGGCTGCGAGATGAAGCCGGACTTGCCGGTCAGCCCGATCGCCATCGGCAGCAGCGCGAAGATCGTGGCCATCGCCGTCATCAGGATCGGACGGAGGCGTCGGGTGGCCCCCTCGATCAGGGCCTCGCGCACCCGCAACCCGCGCCGTCGGTACTGGTTGACGAGGTCGATGAGCACGATCGCGTTCGTCACGACGATGCCGACGAGCATGAGCAGCCCGATCAGCGAAGCGACGCCGATCGGGACGCCCGAGGCGATCTGCAGCAGGATCGCGCCCGTCGCCGCGAACGGCACCGACACGAGCAGCAGCAGCGGCTGGAGCAGGCTCCGGAACGTCGCGACCATGATCACGTAGACGATCAACACGGCGACCAGCACCGCGAGCCCGAGCTGCGAGAACGCCGACGACTGGCTGGCGGCGACGCCACCGATCGAGGCGGTCGCCCCCTTCGGCAGGTCGAGCTCGTCGACGGCGGTCGTGACGGACTGCACGGCCGCACCGAGGTTCGTCGCGTCCGGCGTCACGGTGATCGTGGCGGTACGGGCCGCGTTCGTCGTGGTGACGGTGGTGGGGCCCTCGGACTCCTCGACCGTGGCGACGTCGGACAGCGGGACCGTGCCGGTGCTCGTCGGCACGTCGAGGGCACGGAGTGCGGCGATGGTCGTCGGCGGCTCCGGGTCGGCGATGTAGACGTCGAGCGTCGCGTCGTCGATCTCGATGCTGCCGGTGTCCCGCGGCGAGACCGCTGCGGCGACGAGGCCACCCACCTGGGTCTCGGTCAGGCCGAGTGACGCGGCCTTCTGGCGGTCGACCCGGACGGCGAGGAACGGCTCCGCGGCGGACAGGTTGCTCGTGGCGCCCGTTGTGTCCGGGACCGACTGCATGGTCTGCAGCACCTGGCGCGACGCCGTCTCGAGCTGTGACTGGGTGGGCGCGGTGACGTCCACCTCGATGTCGCTGCTGCCACCGAACCCACCACCGGAGGACGCGATGGTGACCTCGCCGACGTCCTCGATCGCCCCGATCGTCTTCCGGGCGTCGGCCTGGATCGTGGGCTGGTCGGCCTCGGCGTCGGTCGTCACGGCGTACTGCACCGAGGCGCTGCCGCCACCGCCGAACGCCGCCTGGATCGACTGGCCGCTCGTGCCGATGGTGGTCTGCACGGTCTCGACGCCGTCGACGTCCTGCAGTGCGCGCTCGACCTTGCGGGCGGACTCGGACTGGACGGCGAGGCTCGAACCGGCCTTCAGGTCCTGCGTGACCGTGAACGTGTTCTGCCCCGAGTCGCCGAGGTAGTTCGTGGTGACGAACGGCAGCGTGGCGGCCGTTCCGCCGAGCACGATCACGGCGAGCAGGATGACGACGACCGGCTTGCGGACGACCCAACTGAGCACCGGCAGGTAGACACGGCGCAGGCGGTCGACCCGGTCGGCGTCGTGCAGGTCCGCGGCGGAGGCGAGCGCACCCTCGGAGCGATCGCGGTCGGCATCGGCATCGGCAGGCGACGGCGCTGCGTCCACCCCTGCATCCGCTGCCACCGTCGCGTCGCCCGGCTTCGCCTTCGGCGGGCGCAGCCACCAGTACGCCAGCACCGGCACGATCGTGAGCGAGACGAACAGCGACGCGACGAGCGCCAGGGTGACCGTCACGGCGAACGGTCGGAACAGCTCCCCCACGAGTTCGGCGACGAAGGCCACCGGCAGGAACACCGCGACGGTGGTCAGGGTCGAGGCGGTGACCGCTCCGGCGACCTCGCGCACGGCGTCCCGCACCGCCTGGCCGCGGTCGACGCCCGGGAGCATGTGCCGCTTGATGTTCTCGATGACGACGATCGAGTCGTCGACGACGCGGCCGATCGCGATCGTCAGGGCGGCCAGCGTGATGATGTTGAGCGTGTACCCGGCGGCGCGCATGCCGATCGCGGCGAGGAGCACCGACGTCGGGATCGAGATCGCGGTGACGAGCGTGGAGCGCCACGACAGCAGGAACACCAGGATGACGAGCACCGCGAAGGCGAGCCCGAGCAGGCCCTCCTCGGCCAGGGAGTCGATCGACTGCTGGATGTAGGGCGCCTGGTCGAAGACGACGGTGAAGCGGGGGTCGCCCTCGATCTTGTCCTCGATGCCGGGCAGGGCGTCGCGGACGGTGTTCGAGACGTCGACGGTGTTCGCTTCCTGCGTCTTCGTGATCGAGATCGTCAGCGCCTGTTGCCCGTCCACACGGCTGATGGAGGTGCGCGGCGACTCGGTGATGGCGACCTTCGCGACGTCGCCCAGGGTGGTGTCCGTCGCCGTGGCCGCGGCCGTCGACCCGTCCGTCGCGGCGTCTCCCGAGGGCGCGGCACCGGCCGCACCCGTGCCGGTCCCGGCCGCACCGGCGCCGGTCGCCCCCGTGCCGGTCGCCCCCGTGCCGGTGGCACCCGCAGCCGTGCCGTCACCGGACGTCGCAGCCCCGTCGGCACCGGCGACACCCGACCCGGACCCGTCCGACCCCGACGAACTCGACGAGCTCGACGAGCTCGTCAGCGGCAGGGCGCGGATGTCCTTGAGCGAGGCGATCCGCTCGCCCGTCTGCACCGACAGGGTCGAGCCGTCCTCGGTGATCGTGCCGCCGGGGATCAGGGTGCCGTTGTCGTCGAGCGCGTCTGAGATCGCGGTCTGGCTCAGGCCGCGCGCGGCGAGCTCGTCCGGGTCCGGCGTGATGACGACGCGTCGTCCCGGGTTGCCGAAGACGTCCGCCTGCCGAACACCGTCGAGCTTCTCGAGGTCGGGGATCGCCGAGGCCCGCAGCCGGTCGACGAGCTGCTCCTGGTTGCCGGACGCCGACACGGCGACCTGCAGCACCGGCAGGTCGTCGAAGGAACCGGTGACGATCTGCGTCTGCACCGAGTCGGGCAGCGACAGCGCGTTCACCGCGGTCTGGATCTTGTCCTCGGCGCTGGCCAGGTTCGAGCCGTACTGGAACGACGCCGACACCACGCTCTGCCCGGTCGACGACGTCGCACTGGTCGACTCGAGGTCCGGGACGACCTGGATCGCCTGCTCGATCTTGGTCGAGACGTCGTTCGACACGACCTCCGGCGTGGCTCCGGGGTACGCGCTGACGATCGCGACCTGCGGGAACTCGACACTGGGGATCAGCTCCTGTTTGAGGCTCGAGAGCGCGATGCCGCCGAAGACCGCGACCACGATCGTGACGAGCGCGATGAGGGCCCGGTTGCGCAGGCTGAAGACCGAGAGGAGGTGCACGTCATCGATCCTCGCAGGACCGACCGACGAACGCTCGGCTGGCAGCCAGAACCCGCCGTCGGATCAGGACCGAGGGACCAGGGCCCGCCGTCTGATCAGGACCGACGGATCAGGAGCCGCCGAGCACCAGGTACGCCCCGAGCACCGCGACGGTCCCGACCACCCCGGTGCCGAGCGCCACCACGCGCCCCACGGGCGACCGTGTGCCGAGCACCCCGATGCCCAGGAGCGCCACCCCGACGACGATCTCGACGACCCAGGTGCCGTGCCCCGTCGTCACGGCGACCTGCAGCAGCCCGCGGATCCCCTCCCCGACGAGCACCGCGGCCGTCACACCGAGCGCCCCCGCGCGCCACCGGACATCGCGGGACCGCACTGCCACGGCGGCCGCTCCGGCCAGCAGCCCGGCCGGCACCCCGAGCAGCACCCAGGGGTTCGTGATCGACAGCACGTCGGGGAACCCGCGCAGGACCGTCGCGGCCCAGTACCCGACGTGCATGAGCTCGAGGAGCACGACGCCGAGCACCATCGCCAGCGGCAGGGCGACCCGGCCCCCTCGTACTCCGGCCACCAGGCACAGCAGCGCGGCGACGAGGAACCACGGTCCGGCCGAGTTCGACACGGCGGCGAGAGCGGGCACCGCCTGCCCGAACGAGGTCAGGACGCCCGCCAGGAACGCCCCGCTCAGCGCGATGGTGACCCGCACCACGGCGGGGACCGCCGCGGGCGGATCGACGGGCGTCGGCACAGCGGAGGGGGGGCGGCGGGGAGCGGGAAAGCACACGGCTGGACTCCCAGCCCACTAC
>NZ_CAJCKD010000062.1:0-7802 GCF_903970855.1 Curtobacterium sp. ME12 | reverse complement strand
GCCTTGTCCGCGAGGAACGCCGCGACCTCGGTCGGGTCGACCGGTGCGGTGGTGATCTGCTCGAGCTCGTGCGGTTCGGAGATCTCGTGGTCGAGGAACCCGGCACGCCACCGGGCGAACTGCCGCAAGTCCGACCGGTACGCCCGCACCGTGTTCACCGACAACGACGCCTCCGCGAACACCTGCGGCGACGCACCCACCGGCACCACCACAGCCGCCCCCGAGCCTGCCGGAGACCCGTCACCAGCTGCGGAGCGCTGCCGGGCAAATGCGGTGCGGGATCGTTCCGCAGCAGCACGCTGCTCCGCCGACGCGGTGCGACCTAGCGATCTCGCATGCTCAGGCGGACCTGCCGCGTTCCGCTCATTGGGAACGAGTCGGTCGGACAACACTGCGTCAGCCACCATCCTTTCTGGGTCCCATTGATCAGCACTGTACGGGCCAGGACCGACGCCACCGTGCAGTCGATGTCAGGCACCCGAGGCCGCTTGAGGTGACACGGTGTCACGTTTGACTGCTCGTCGCCGATATGGTGCTGAGACATCACGACGAGGGGACCCTGATGAGCAACGACAACCAGCAGCAGCCGGCACCGACCTACCAGCCGCAACAGCACGCGTACGGGCCGCCGGTCGTCGTGGCCGCCTACCAGCCGGGGCCGCCGCGCGGGTTGAGCATCACCAGCATGATCCTCGGCCTGGTGTCCATCGTCGCCGGATTCACCCTGGTCGTCCCGCTGGTCGGGCTGATCCTCGGCTTCGTCGGCATCCGAAAGGAATCCGCCGGCCGCGGCATGGCGATCACCGGCCTCATCTTGAACGGCATCATCATCGCCGGCTGGGTGATCCTGTTCCTGATCATGCTCCTCGCCGGAATCGGCATCTTTGGCGCCGCCGCCACCAGCGGCAGCACCACCGGCTACTAAGCCGACGCGCATGGCATCCCCTACGGGACGCTCGGAGCCCGACGGGCTCCCCGCGTCACGACGCATCATCCACGTCGGGACCCTCGTCGCCACCGCAATCTGCTTCTGGATCGGCTGCACCATCGCCGGCTACACCGACCCCGCCAGCACGCAGAGTGTTCCGCAGGCGGGTTGGATCGGCGACTGGGGCAAGACGCTCGGTGACTCCACGGTCAACGCGCTGCTGTCCTACACCGCGGTCACGCTCGTGCTCTTCGGTATCTCCATCGGAGGACAGGCCGCTTTCGAAGATCCCCGCCATCGGCAACGGATTCGACGCGGAGTCGGCCTCATCGGCATCCTCATCGCTGTCAGCGCGCTCGCGCTTGCCGTCTTCACCATCGGCGCTGCCGTCGTGAACGGCAGCCAGTGGGCACTCCTCGTCGTCGTGTTCCCGATGGCGCTCATCTGCTGGGTCCTGGGTCTCGAGGTCGGCCGATTCGCCGTTCCCGCCCACGGTGTGCAGCTCGATGCCGCACGCATCACGCTGACTACTGTCACCGACCGCATCACGAACATCCGAGCAGCGTCCGCATCGGGTTGGACTGCGAATCTCGTCGTCCTCGGCTACGGGACCGTCTTGGGATTGGTCACCGGAGCCGTCGTCCAAGTGCTCGCTGGCAGAGGCTTCTGGCCAGCGAGTCTCGTCGCGGCGATCGGAGCGTGTTCGGGTCTGATGCTGCTCCTGCAGATCTGCGCCAACACCGTCGCCGGCCCCTCCCGGTGGCGGCAGGTCGGCACCTGGGCGATGACCTATGCCATCTACTTCATCATCGTCACGTATGCGAACATCGCGCTCATCAAAATCGCACCCCAAGCGTCGATCGGCATCGTCGCGGTGTTCGTCCTCGAGCTGCTCCTGCCCGTTCTCTTCGGAATCCGTACGCCGGAGCGCCAGGCGCTGGTGAACCTGACGTTGCGGGGAGCGCTCGCTCGGGTGGCACTGCAGGACCTGGAACGGCAGCGCGACAGCACGCAACGCCGCATCGACCTGCTCGAGAAGCAGATACCCGGATCACGGACCCTGACGCAGCAGCTGACTACCACGCTGCGCGTCCTGTGGACCGGCGTCTCGGGGTCCGTCAAGCCCTGACCCATTGGCTGGGCTCCGCGAAGCGCCGCGCAGCCCGCCCTAGAGTGGTTGCTCGTGGGCGGGCGACCGCGCCGGAGCTCCGCCCACAGGGACAACGAAAGACCCGCCCCTGCGCGAACAGGGACGGGTCCAGGTTGGCCTTCCGAGTGGAAAGCCAGGGGCCGTCATGGGACCCCGAGCAGTGAAACTCGGGTCCAGTGTAAACCGGGTCCGCCCGGATTGCACCCCTGGTGCACCCGCTTCTTGTGTCCGCCGGCGCCGGACCCGCAAGGAGGTGGTGGCCCATGTCTGCAGACGATGAGGACACCCACCGCAGGCGGCAGATCCCCTGGCTCGGCATCGCGACCCTCGCGGTGACCATCGCCAGGTTCCTGCTCGACCTGTGGCGCACACGGTAACCAGGCAAGAAAAAGGGCGACCCCCACACTCAGTGTGGGGGTCGTTCCCCTGTCACCACTCGAGCCCACACCGTCTCACAGCGCTGGCTAGCTCTCAGGGAGCTTGGAAGCCGGCCGCCTGGAGCACCTTCTGCCCGGTGTTGGAGCGGACGTAGTCGCTGAACGCGGCGGCGAGGTCGGGGTTCTTACTCTCCTTGAGCACCGCAATCGGGTACGTGTTCACCGCGCTCGAGGCGTCCTTGAATGTCACCCCGTCAACCTTGCCGGCGGCACCCTTGACGTCGGTGACGTAGACCAGACCCGCGTCTGCTTGCCCGGAGCTGACCTTGCCGAGCACGTCGGTGACGGACTGTTCCTC
The DNA here is from genome assembly GCF_903970855.1 of Curtobacterium sp. ME12. Classification (NCBI taxonomy): domain Bacteria; kingdom Bacillati; phylum Actinomycetota; class Actinomycetes; order Micrococcales; family Microbacteriaceae; genus Curtobacterium; species Curtobacterium sp. ME12. Next base: position 4,989 of record NZ_CAJCKD010000062.1, on the reverse strand, counting down.
ACTGACGGGCTTCAGCGTGATGCCGGTTGCCTGCTCGACCTTCTCGGTGGCGGCGCCGCATGGAACGGGGCTGGCGCAGGTCACGACCTGCACCCCAGCGTTGGTGAGGTCCTTGAAGTCGGTGATCTTCTTCGGGTTACCGGGTGCGACCGCGATCTCGAGCGTGTTCTTCGCGAAGTCCGCAGGGGAGCCCTGGAGGTCGCTGGTGGCGAGCTTGTCCATGTTCTTCGTGTCCGCGGACGCGAACACGTCAGCCGGTGCGCCATTCTGGATCTGGGTCACCAGGTCGCTGGAACCGGCGAAGGAGAAATCGATCGTCGTCCCAGGGTGCGCAGCCTCGTACTGCTTCCCCAGTTCGGTAAACGTCTTCTGCAACGACGCAGCCGCGAGCACCGTGATCGAACCCGTCGCGGACGTCGACGACGCCGACGGTGACGACGAGCTGGCTGTCGTGCTGCCGGCGGAGCACGAAGAGAGCAGCAGCGACGCCGCGGCGACCGCGGTCAGGAGGACGGGCAGACGGGTGGCACGGTGCGGCATGACAGGTCCCGTTCAACAGTCGCGCCGCAGATGCGGCGATGTACCACCATTCAACACGAACATGCGGCGTCGGCCCACGTGGAGGCTTGGCGCGATCTGTGCGGCCGTCGTCCTGATTACCGCTGGCGGCTGGCGCTGGGTCCGCGCTTGGCTGATGCCATGACAGATGAGCGTGCAGTGACGAGCACTTCCGATGGCAGTGCCGGCGACGCGAACTACGGTGCGATCGGGACCGGGTACGCGCAGTACCGGCGTCCGGAACCTGCGTTCGTCATGGCGATTCACGCTGCGCTCGGCGACGCGCGAACGCTCGTGAACGTCGGTGCCGGTGCGGGCTCCTACGAGCCGACTGGGCTGGACGTGACCGCTGTCGAGCCGAGCGCCACGATGCGTGCGCAACGCCCCGCGGGGTCGGCGATGGTGGTCGATGCGACCGCTGAGAACCTTCCGTTCGGTGATGACACCTTCGACGCTGCTCTGGCGTCGTTCACGGTCCACCAGTGGCGGGACCTTCCGGCTGGGCTCCACGAGGTCCGCCGGGTGACCCGTGGTCCGGTCGTAATCCTGACCTGCGATCCGGCAGCGCTCACCCGGTCGTGGATCAACGACTACGCACCCGAGGTCATCGCCACCGAAGCCAGCCGGTACCCGGCAGTCGACGCTCTTCGTGCTGGGCTCGGGGAACCGTCACCGTGGAGTCGGTTCCGATCCCGCTCGGATGCGTGGACGGGTTCAGTGAGGCGTACTACGGCCGCCCCGAGGCGCTCCTCGACCCAGGAGCGCGGCGGGTGAACTCCGCATGGAGCTTCGTCGGCCCCGACGTCGAAACACGCTTCGAGCGGACCCTGCGCGCCGACCTCGAGTCCGGAACCTGGGACGCACGATACGGGCACCTGCGCTCCCAGCCAGTCTTCGACGGCTCACTGCGCCTCGTGGTCAGCCGCCCGTGACGCCCCCGATGCTGCAGCAGCGGGGGAAGGTGCTGTGGCCGGTCGCGGCATGGTTCTGGGCGTTGCAGTTCGCGGTCCTGAACCCGCTGCTGGCCGTCCTCCTCGTTGCCCTCTACAGCGCCACCCCGACCGAGGTCGGCTGGGTCCTCGGCCTCTACAACGTCGGCGGGTTCGCCGCCTCCCTGCTCATCCCGACCCTCGCCGACCGGAGCCGGGACTACCTGCGCCCGCTGGTGTTCTGCGCTCTCGGTGGTGTCGCGCTCGTTGCGGTCCTCGCCGTCACAACGTCCTTACCGATGGTCGCGCTCGCGCTGATCATCCTCGGCGGCCCGCCCGGGGTCGGCTCCACGCTGCTGTTCGCGCAGCTCCGCCACGAATGCGCACCACCAGCCCGCCTCATCCGCACCCGCGCGATCGTCTCTTTCGCCTGGGTCATCGGCCCGCCCCTCGCTACCCTCATCACCGGTGCCGCCGGCACCCCGGCCGCGCTCGCGCTCCTCGCCGGCATCGGCGTAGTCAACGTCGCCACCGCGCTCCTGCTCCTCCGCCGGCGCGGCGCCACTCCTGCAGACGCGGCGACCCGGCCCCGCCTGCTCGCGCAGCTCCGCGGCTGGAACCGGTGGGGTGTCGCCGGCGCCTTCACGCTGCTGCAAGCGACGAACATCGCCACCGTGACGATCGCGACCCTGTTCGTCGCCCACACCCTCGGCGCTCCGATCGTCTGGGCTGGCATCACCCTCGGTGCTGCGGCGCTTCTCGAGATCCCGGCACTGCTGCTGATCGGCCGGCTTCAAGAGCACCGCTCGGTTCGGCTGCTCCTCGCCGGCGGGTGGGCGTCCGGTGTCGCCTACTACGGCCTCGCAGCTCTCGTGCACGAGCCGTGGCAGCTCCTGGCGCTGCAACCCCTGAACGCCTGGTTCTTCGCCACCGTCGCCGGCCTCGGACTGACCGTGTTCCAGGACGTGTTCCCGAGCCCCGGACTCGCATCCGGACTGTTCACGAACACTCGCCGCGCCGGGGCCGTCCTTGCGGGGCTTCTCATCGCGGTGCTCGGCGGTTTCCCTGCCCCGTACCGGGCCGTGTACGTCGCGGCGGCGGTCATCGTGTTCATCGTCCTCGCTGGCGCGGCCGCGCTCACCACACGGCGTCACTCGGCCACACGCTAGGTTCAGGCAAGTGAGCACCGACCGCGACCACCGCGTAACGGTCCTCGTCCTCGACGGGGCAAAGGCCCTCGACGTCGGGATCGCCGCGCACGTGTTCGCGAAGCGGCCGAGCATGCCCTACGAGGTTCGCGTCTGCGCGGAGCACGCTGGCACCGTCGACGGGTGGAACGGCCTCGCCTACGCCGTCAGCCACGACCTCGACACTCTCACCTGGGCCGACACGATCCTCGTCCCCGGCTACCGGAACCCCGCAGACGTCACCACACCACCGAGTGTCACTGCGGCGCTTCAGGCTGCGCACGAGCGTGGCGCTCGAATCGCCGCGATCTCGACGGGCGCGTTCACACTCGCCGCCGCCGGACTGCTCAATGGCCGGCGTGCGACGACGCACTGGCACTACACGCAGGTGCTCCGCGAGCAGTATCCGGAGGTCGACGTCGACGAGCACGTGCTGTTCGTCGACGCCGGCGACGTCCTCACCAGCGCCGGCGCTGCCAGCGGGATTGACCTCTGCCTCCACCTCATCCGCCGCGACCACGGCGTCGCCCTCGCGAACCACGTCGCCAGGCGTCTCGTCAGCGCCCCCTACCGAAGCGGCAGGCAAGCCCAGTACGTGCCCCGCACCATCCCCGAACCCCTCGGCGACGTCTTCGCCGCCACCCGAGCATGGGCACTCGACCACCTCGACGACGACCTCTCCCTCGCCGCACTCGCACGGCAAGCCAACGTGTCCGCGCGCACGTTCTCGCGCCGATTCGCCGCCGACACCGGCATCACCCCGATGCAGTGGGTCTTGCGCGCCAGGATCGACCGGGCTCGGGAACTCCTCGAACGGTCCGACCTCACGATGACCCAGATTGCCGAAGCGACCGGACTGCGCTCCGACGCGAACCTCCGACGCCACTTCGGCAGCATCATCGGCACCTCCCCCACGGCCTACCGGACGGCATTTCAGGAGTGACCGGCTGCCGCAACGTGAACGCCATCGACATCAGCGAAACGAGCTCAGCCGAAGGCTGCAATCCGTGGGCAAGGTCGACCTCTCTATCGGCAGTTACCCCCGTGGCCCACGGGGTTCCTTCAACGGATGAGGGTCGAGCGGATCGTTCTGCGGCGGCTCGCTCGGTGCCGTCATTGACCTTCTGCTGACGATCACGGCGAATCTCGCCGCTACTGATCGGCGATATCAGGCAAGCCCGAGCTGCTGCAGGATGCCGAGCTGGTCGGTGCTGCCCCACCGTTCTGCGGCGCGGCCGTCCCGGAAGCCAATGACTTGCACGTTCCGGATCCCGGTGAACCGGCGCCCGGTTGGGGTGTGCCCCATCCACTCCCCCGTGTGCGTGCCGGCGAGGGTTGAGATGGTGATGACCTTCGTAGGTGTCGCGATCGTCTCGACGTCCTCCCGCTCGATGTCGGTGAACGCCTTCCCGAACTGCTCCCAGAACCACGCGATCCCTGACCCGTCCTCGGGTTGCCCGTCGGCGGCGTCGTGGTCGGTGAAGTCGGGCGTGAACCGTTCCTCAAGGGGCAGGTCCTGCTGCCGCATCCGGTCCCGCGCCGCAAGCGTCGGACCGCCACCCGCTGTTACCTCAACCGCCATCGGAGCCTCCCTCGTCGCGTAATTCGAGCCTACGCACCGTTGCCGTGTTGGTTCCGATAATAGTTCTTCTCGGAACACCTCGGCGGAGGCGGAAGCGACTAACCGTGGTGTAGCGGCAGACTCGCCCCGCACGCCGGCCCCGTACCTTCAAATTGATCGGCGAATCACCGAGTTCGAGGCGCCGGGTGATCGCTAGCTCACCGTGCAGTCGGACTCCGTGGACCGGGAGAATGCTGCGCAGCAGCACACCGCTGCCCTTCGTGCGCGGGCCGCTGAGCGGGCTTCCGGGCCACCGTGTCAATAGGGGCGCGTTCCGCGAGGCCACGAGGACGACCCCAGGGCTCCTAGCGGAAAGCGACGACTCTTACAGGCCGATCTGGTGGACAGCGTTGTTGTCAAGCGGAGCATCTTCGCGGCTGTACACCTCGAGCGTCCGTTCGGTCGTGTGCCATGACTGTCGCATGATCCGGTGCAGGCCGAGGCCCTTGTGCAGCGGAGGTGACGAACCCAGCGCGCAAAGAGTGTCCGCCGTAGTGCTTCGCGTCCAGGCCGGCGGCGAGGGCATGCCGGACGACGGCGTCCTGAACGACCTGCCCACTGATGGGGGTGTCGCGGAGAATTTCCAGCCAGTGGAGATCGGCCGGAACAGCGGCATCCGCCTCGGCAGGCGTCGCCAGCGATTCGGCACCTCGGACATCGCCGAGAACACCGACCTCACGCTCAACGAATGGCG
>NZ_CAJCKD010000061.1:0-8202 GCF_903970855.1 Curtobacterium sp. ME12 | reverse complement strand
CGTAGACTGTCGTCGTGTTGTTCGTCAACGCGGCCGGCGCCCCCCGCGCTCGCCGGCGGCCAGGCCCCTCTTCCCCGCCCGGCCGCTCTTCGGACCCGGGCTCGCGCGGCCAGGGCCTCGACGGCGTGCGCGTCCTGATCATCGGCGACGTGCTGCACAGCCGGGTCGCCCGGTCGAACGCGTGGCTGCTCCGCACCCTCGGGGCGAGCGTGACCTTCGCCGCGCCGCCGACGCTGCTGCCCGCCACCCCGACCCCGTTCGGCGCCGCCGTGCACCACGACCTCGACACCGCCCTGGCCGAGGACCCGGACGTCGTCATGACGCTCCGCATCCAGCAGGAACGCATGAACGACGCCTTCTTCCCGAACCCGCGCGAGTACACGCGGCACTGGGGCCTGACGGCGGCCCGCTTCGGGCGACTGTCCGAGCGCACGCTGATCATGCACCCCGGTCCGATGAACCGCGGGCTCGAGATCGCCGGCGTCGCCGCCGACGACCCCCGTTCGACCGTCGTCGAGCAGGTCGAGAACGGCGTCTCGGTCCGGATGGCCGTCCTCTACCTCGCCCTGACGGGCAGTGCCGGCACCGGCACCGACGCGAAGGAGTCCGCCGCATGACCGCTCACCTGATCCGCGGCGCGCAGCTGGTCGACGGCTCGCGCGCCGACATCCGAACGGAGGGTGGGCGCGTCACCGCGGTCGGGTCCGGTCTCGACACCGCCGGCGCCACCACCGTGGACGCGGACGGCCTCATCGCCCTGCCCGGCCTCGTGGACCTCCACACGCACCTGCGTGAGCCCGGTCACGAGGAGTCCGAGACCGTCCTCACCGGCTCGCGTGCCGCGGCTGCCGGCGGGTTCACCGCCGTGAACGCCATGGCGAACTCGAGTCCCGTCGCCGACACCGCCGGGGTCGTCGAGCAGGTCCAGGCGCTCGGTGACGACGCCGGCTACGTCACGGTCCGCCCGATCGGTGCCGTGTCGCAGGGGCTGCAGGGCACCCACCTGTCCGAGATCGGTGCGATGGCGACGTCGCGGGCGAAGGTCCGGGTGTTCTCGGACGACGGCTCGTGCGTCGCCGACCCGCTGCTCATGCGCCGCGCACTCGAGTACATCAAGGGCTTCGGCGGGGTGCTCGCGCAGCACGCCCAGGAGCCCCGGTTGACCATCGGCGCGCAGATGAACGAGGGCCGGCTGTCCTCGGAGCTCGGCCTCGCCGGCTGGCCCGCCGTCGCGGAAGAGGCGATCATCGCCCGCGACGTCCTGCTCGCCGACCACGTCGGGGCACGCCTGCACGTCTGCCACGTCTCGACGGCCGGCAGCGTCGAGGTGATCCGGTGGGCGAAGTCCCGTGGCATCGACGTCACGGCCGAGGTCACCCCGCACCACCTCGTGCTCACCGAGGACCTCATCGCCGGAAACGACGGTGCGCCCGGCTACGACGCCCGCTACAAGGTGAACCCGCCGCTCCGGGCCCGCGAGGACGTCGAGGCACTCCGTGCGGCCCTGGCCGACGGCACCATCGACATCGTCGCGACCGACCACGCACCGCACACCGCCGAGGCGAAGTGCTGCGAGTGGCCCGCCGCCGCGAACGGCATGGTCGGCCTCGAATCCGCGCTGAGCGTCGTGCAGGCGGCCGTGGTCGACGACGGCCGGCTCGACTGGGCCGACGTCGCCCGGGTGCTGTCCGAGGCGCCGGCGCGGATCGGTCAGGTCGAGGGGCACGGGCAGCGCATCGCCGAGGGAGCACCCGCCGAGATCACGCTCTACGACCCGTCGGCCAGCCGTGCGTTCGCGGTCACCGACCTCGCCGGGCAGTCGCAGAACTCGCCGTACCTCGGCATGACCCTGCCGGGCCGGGTCGTCGCGACCTTCCACCAGGGGTACGCGACGGTGCTCGACGGCCGGGTCGTCGACGCGGACACGATCGCGGCGCACGCCGCGGCGATCCGGACGGGGGCGCACGCATGAGCGGCGACGCCCAGCGGTGGCTCCTCGGCGCGGTGATCCTGCTCGCGGTCGCCGCCCTGTTCGTCGCGATGGCGCGCACCTGGCGGACGCGGACCAGGAAGCAGGCGGAAGCCGTGCCTCCGGTCCGGGTGCCGGCCGACCTGGCACCGGCGGTCGGGTCGTGGGACGGGTTCACCGTCGCGACGACCCGCGCTGACCAGCCGTTGGAACGCATCACCGCAGGCGGCCTCGGGTTCCGCGGCCGTGGCGGGGTGACGGTCCACGCGACCGGCGTGGTGATGCGCCTCGCCGGTACCGACGACCGCTGGATCGCGCGTGACGCGGTCCGCGGCGCCGACCGCTCCACGTGGGCGATCGACCGAGTGGTCGAACCCGGGGGACTGGTCCGTCTGCGATGGACGGCGACCGGCGCCGCAGGTGCGACGGACCTGGACACCTACTTCCGGTTCCCGGAGGGCGACGCAGCCGCGCTGCACGCCCTGCAGGGACTGACCGAGACCGGGCCGCAGGCAACTGCGGCCGATGCTCCGCGAACCGCGGGCGAAGGGAAGAAAGCATGACACGCGAACGGGCCGTCCTGGTCCTCGAAGACGGCACCCGGTACGACGGCTGGGCCTACGGCGCCCGTGGGCGCACGCTCGGCGAGGTGGTCTTCGCGACCGGCATGACCGGCTACCAGGAGACGCTGACCGACCCCTCCTACGCCGGACAGATCGTGGTGCAGACCGCGCCGCACATCGGCAACACCGGGGTGAACGACGAGGACCCCGAGTCCCGTCGCATCTGGGTCGCCGGGTACGTGGTGCGCGACCCCAGCCGCGTGGTGTCGAACCACCGCGCGAACGCCACGCTCGACGACCACCTGGTGCGCGACGGCATCGTCGGCATCTCCGGCATCGACACCCGCGCACTCACCCGTCGCATCCGTGACGCCGGCGCCATGAAGGGCGGCGTCTTCAGCGGTGCGGACGCGGCGCTGCCGGCGCCCGAGCAGGAGCAGCTCGTGCGTGACCAGGCCGGCATGACCGGGGCGAGCTTCTCGTCGGTCGTGTCCACCCCGGAGACCTACGTCGTCCCGGCCGTCGGCGAGCAGATCGGCACCCTGGCCGTGCTCGACCTCGGCGTGAAGGCCTCGACCACCCGGTACCTCGCCGCTCGCGGCTTCGAGGTGCACGTGGTCCCGCAGGACATCTCCGCGCCGGAGCTGGAAGCCCTCGCACCGGACGCGCTCTTCTACTCGAACGGCCCCGGCGACCCCGCCGCGTCGGACGCGCAGGTGGAACTGCTGCAGGACAGCCTGCGCACCGGCCGGCCGTTCTTCGGCATCTGCTTCGGCAACCAGTTGCTCGGTCGCGCCCTCGGCTTCGGCACCTACAAGCTGCCCTTCGGTCACCGCGGGATCAACCAGCCGGTGCTCGACACGACCACGGGCAAGGTCGAGATCACGAGCCAGAACCACGGCTTCGCGGTCGACGCGCCCCTCGGCGAGGTGCTCGAGTCGCCGGCCGGGTTCGGTCGGGTCGAGGTCTCGCACTACTCGCTGAACGACAACGTGGTCGAGGGCCTCCGCGCGCTCGACGTGCCGGCGTTCAGCGTGCAGTACCACCCCGAGGCCGCCGCCGGACCGCACGACAGCATGTACCTCTTCGACCGGTTCGCGGACATGGTGCGTGAGCGTCGCGACGGGGAGCCGCTCGACGCGGCCACCGCCGATGCCACGACCCCCGCAGCAGACATCACCAAGGAAGCGAACTGATGCCCAAGCGCGCAGACATCAACTCCGTCCTCGTCATCGGGTCCGGCCCGATCGTCATCGGTCAGGCCGCCGAGTTCGACTACTCCGGCACCCAGGCGTGCCGCGTCCTCCGGGCCGAGGGCGTCCGGGTCATCCTGGTCAACCCGAACCCGGCGACGATCATGACCGACCCCGACTTCGCCGACGCGACCTACATCGAGCCGATCACGAACGCGTCGCTCGAGGAGATCATCCGCATCGAGAAGCCGGACGCCGTCCTGCCGACCCTCGGCGGTCAGACGGCCCTGAACGCGGCCATCGCGCTCGACGAGGCCGGCATCCTGACCAAGTACGGCGTCGAGCTCATCGGTGCCAAGGTCGAGGCGATCCAGCGCGGCGAGGACCGCCAGCTCTTCAAGGAGCTCGTGCTCGAGTCCGGTGCCGACGTCGCCCGCAGCCACATCGCGCACACCCTGGAGGAGGCGAAGGAGTTCGCGAAGGACCTCGGGTACCCGCTGGTCGTCCGCCCGTCCTTCACCATGGGCGGCCTCGGCTCGGGCTTCGCCTACGACGAGGCCGAACTCGTCCGCTTCGTCGGCGACGGGCTGCAGTCCAGCCCGACGACCGAGGTCCTGCTCGAGGAGTCCATCCTCGGCTGGAAGGAGTACGAGCTCGAGCTGATGCGCGACAACTACGACAACACCGTCGTCATCTGCTCCATCGAGAACGTCGACCCGGTCGGCGTCCACACCGGTGACTCGATCACGGTCGCGCCCGCGCTGACCCTGACCGACCGCGAGTACCAGAACATGCGGAACATCGGCATCGACATCATCCGTCGCGTCGGCGTCGACACCGGTGGCTGCAACATCCAGTTCGCCGTCGACCCGTCCAACGGCCGCGTCATCGTCATCGAGATGAACCCCCGCGTGTCCCGCTCGTCGGCCCTCGCCTCGAAGGCCACGGGCTTCCCGATCGCCAAGATCGCCGCGAAGCTCGCCATCGGCTACCGGCTCGACGAGATCGAGAACGACATCACGAAGGTCACCCCGGCGAGCTTCGAGCCGACGCTCGACTACGTGGTCGTGAAGACCCCGCGGTTCGCGTTCGAGAAGTTCCCGGCCGCCGACGCCACGCTCACCACGACGATGAAGAGCGTCGGCGAGGCGATGGCCATCGGCCGGAACTACGCCACGGCACTGCAGAAGTCGCTGCGCTCGCTGGAGAAGCGCGGATCGAGCTTCCACTGGGACACCCCGGCGGCCGAGCTCGACAAGGACGCCCTGCTGGCGAAGTCGTCGATCCCGACCGACGGCCGCATCGTCACGGTCCAGCAGGCCCTCGTCGCGGGTGCCACCGCGGACGAGGTCTTCGAGGCCACCAAGATCGACCCCTGGTTCATCGACCAGATCGTGCTCATCAACGAGGTCGCGGACGAGGTCCGGGCCGCCGGGACGCTCGACGCGGACACGATGCGCTGGGCGAAGGAGCACGGCTTCAGCGACTCCCAGATCGCGAGCCTGCGCGGCTCCACCGAGGCCGAGGTCCGGGCGACCCGCCACGAGCAGGGCATCCGGCCCGTCTTCAAGACGGTCGACACCTGCGCGGGTGAGTTCCCCGCCCTGACGCCGTACCACTACTCGTCGTACGACACCGAGACCGAGATCACGCCGAGCGACCGCAAGAAGGTCGTCATCCTCGGTTCCGGCCCGAACCGCATCGGACAGGGCGTCGAATTCGACTACTCCTGCGTGCACGCGTCGTTCGCGCTGAGCGCGGCCGGGTTCGAGACGATCATGATCAACTGCAACCCCGAGACCGTGTCGACCGACTACGACACCTCGGACCGCCTGTACTTCGAACCGCTGACCGCCGAGGACGTCCTCGAGGTCATCGAGGCCGAGGCCGCGTCCGGCGAGCTCGTCGGCGTCGTCGTGCAGCTCGGCGGCCAGACCGCCCTGGGCCTGGCGAAGCCGCTCGAGGCTGCGGGCATCCCGATCCTCGGCACCAGCCCGACCGCGATCGACTCGGCCGAGGAGCGCGGGCAGTTCTCCGCCATCCTCGACGCCGCCGGTCTGCTCGCACCACGGAACGGCACGGCCGACGACCTGACGAGCGCGACCACGGTGGCCGAGGAGATCGGGTACCCCGTCCTCGTCCGCCCGTCGTTCGTGCTCGGCGGCCGCGGCATGGAGATCCTCTACGACTCCCCGTCGCTCGCGGACTACTTCGACCGGATGGCCGACCAGGCCATCATCGGCCCGGAGCTCCCGCTCCTGGTCGACCGGTTCCTCGACGACGCCGTGGAGATCGACGTCGACGCGCTCTTCGACGGCGAGCGGCTCTACATCGGCGGCATCATGGAGCACCTCGAGGAGGCCGGCATCCACTCCGGCGACTCGGCCTGCACCCTGCCCCCGGTCGGCCTCGGCCGCGCGGAGATCCAGGGCGTCGTCGACGCGACCGAGAAGATCGCCCGCGGCATCGGCGTGCAGGGCCTGCTCAACGTCCAGTTCGCCATCGGCGCCGGCGTGCTCTACGTCCTCGAGGCGAATCCGCGCGCCAGCCGCACGGTGCCCTTCGTCTCGAAGGCGCTCGGCATCCCGCTTGCCAAGGCCGCGTCCCGCATCATGACCGGCACCACGGTCGCCGAGCTCGTCGCCGAGGGCATGCTGCCCGAGCGTGACGGCGCGTTCGTCCCCGCGCAGTCCCCGGTCGCCGTCAAGGAAGCCGTGCTGCCCTTCCGACGCTTCCGCACCCGCGAGGGCCAGGTCGTCGACTCGGTGCTCAGCCCCGAGATGCGTTCCACCGGCGAGGTCATGGGCATCGACCGCGACTTCCCGCGGGCGTTCCTCAAGTCGCAGGACGCCGCGTACGGCGGCCTGCCGACCAGCGGCACGGTCTTCGTGAGCGTCGCCGACACCGACAAGCGCGCGATCGTGCTGCCGGTGCACCGTCTGCAGCAGCTCGGCTTCACGATCATCGCGACCGAGGGCACGGCGGAGATCCTCCGCCGCAACGGCATCGAGGTCGGGATCGTCGGCAAGTACAGCCAGGGCGGCGAGAGCGTCGTCGACCTGCTCGCGACGGGCGAGGTCGACATCGTCATCAACACGCCGTCGGGTGCCGCCGGTCGTGCCGACGGGTACGAGATCCGCGCGGCCACGGTGGCGGCGGACAAGCCGCTGTTCACGACGATCGCGCAGATCGGTGCGGCCGTCGCGGCGATCGAGACGATCGGCTCGCCGCTCAACGTCCGCAGCCTGCAGGACTACGCGCTCGAGCGCGCGACCTGGTGACGGCTGCCAGCGTGGGTGCGACCCGGTCGGGAGGCCCGGCCTCCTTCGGCGTCCGCCTCGCGGCCGCCATGGGGGAACGTTCACCGCTCTGCGTCGGGATCGACCCCCACGCCGCCACCCTGGCGGCGTGGGGGCTCGCCCGCGACGAGCAGGGCCTGACAGCGTTCGGCGCGACCCTGGTCGACGCGGCCGCCGGCCGCGCGGCGATCGTGAAGCCGCAGGTCGCCTTCTTCGAGGCGGCGGGGGTGGCGGGCTACCGTGCGCTCGACGCGACGATCCGCCGGGCACGCGATGCGGGCCTCCTGGTCGTCGCCGACGTGAAGCGGGGCGACATCGGGACCACCGGTGACGACTACGCGCTGGCGTGGCTGGAGCGCGACGGACCGTTCGCGGCCGACGCGATGACGGTGTCGCCGTACCTCGGGTACGGCTCGCTCCGGGGCACGATCGACGTCGCGCGCCGGAACGGTGCCGGGGTCTTCGTGCTCGCGGCGACGAGCAACCCCGAGGCCCGGGTGCTGCAGACCGCGGTGCTCGCCGAGGGACCGCGTACCGGCCGGACGGTCGCGGCCGGTATCGTCTTGGACGTGGCAGACGACAACCGGTCCGTGGGTGATCAGGCCCTCGGCGACGTCGGGCTCGTGCTCGGCGCGACCCTTCACCTCGACGACTTCGGCATCGACGCGGACGCGATCGGCACCGCGCCGGTCCTCGCACCGGGCTTCGGTGCCCAGGGCGCCCGCATCGAGGACCTCCGTGCGCTGTACGGTGCGCGTGCCGAGCAGGTGCTCGTGAGCGAGTCGCGCGGCCTGCTGACCGACGGTCCGGACGGCGTCGCGGCGCTCGTCGCCGACCGCGCCGACCGCATCCGCACCGCACTGGCGGCGGCAGCGTGACCGACGACCACGAGGGCCTGCCCGCCCACCGCACCCCGCCAGAGGTCGACCGCGTCGCCGCGGCGAAGGCCGCCGTCGCCGCGCGACGCGCCCGGGCCGCGGTGAAGGCCGCGATCGCGTCGGGGGAGCGCTCCGCGCTCGACGTCGCCCGTGCCGCGTGGGACGACTCGCTGGTCGAGACGACGTCGGCGGAACGTTCGCTGCGGGTCCGTGACCTGCTGGTGAGCCTGCCGGGCATCGGCCCCGCGCGAGCGGAGGCGATCATGGGTTCCCTGCGGATCGCACCGTCGAAGCGTCTCG
>NZ_CAJCKD010000060.1:0-9993 GCF_903970855.1 Curtobacterium sp. ME12 | reverse complement strand
GTTGCAGTTCCTGTACGTCCGGAACCCGGGGGCTGCGTTCTCGTTCGCGGTGAACATGACCTGGGTGTTCTCGGTCATCTCAGCCGCGGTCGTCGTCGCGATCATCGTGTACTCGCGTCGCATCCGGTCGATGTGGTGGGCCATCGTGCTCGGCATGCTGCTCGGCGGCGCGTTGGGCAACCTGCTCGACCGGCTCTTCCGTGAGCCCGGCTTCGGACGGGGCCACGTCGTCGACTTCATCTCGACGCCGTGGATGATGCCGGCGATCTACAACGTCGCCGACTCCTTCATCTGCATCAGCATGGTGGTCTTCGTGCTGCTGGTGATCCTCGGGGTGAACCTCGACGGCACCCGCACGCTCTCGGCCAAGCGCCAGGCGCAGGTCGACGCGGCGGAGCCGCTCGACAGCGGGGCCGCGTTCTCGTCGGCCGATGCCGCTCTCGACGAGCCGACCCGCGCCTCCAGGCCGGAGGACCGCGACCGTCGTGACACGCTGGGCCACGACGCCACGTGAGCGAATCGCGTTCTCTGCCCGTGCCCGACGGGCTCGCCGGTGAGCGTGTCGACGCAGCCATCGCGAAGCTCCTCGGTTTCAGCCGGTCGTTCGCGGCCGACGTCGTCGCCGCCGGTGGCGTCCGCGTCGACGGTGTGCCCGTCGACAAGTCGGACCGGCTGCACGCCGACTCCTGGCTCGAGGTCGAGTGGACCCCGAAGGAGCCGCCGCGCATCGTTCCGGCGGCCGTGCCGGGCATGACGATCGTGCACGACGACGAGGACATCGTCGTCGTGGACAAGCCCGTCGGCGTCGCCGCGCACCCCTCGCCGGGGTGGGACGGGCCCACCGTGCCCGGGGGCCTGGCCGCCGCCGGTTTCACGATCGCGACGTCCGGCGCCGCTGAACGTGCCGGGATCGTGCACCGGCTCGACGTCGGGACCTCGGGTCTGATGGTGGTCGCGAAGACCGAGCTGGCGTACACGCACCTCAAGCGGGCGTTCAAGGAGCGCACGGTCGAGAAGGTCTACCACGCACTCGCGCAGGGCCACCCCGATCCGACCTCGGGCACGATCGACGCCCCCATCGGCCGGCATCCCTCGAGCGACTGGAAGTTCGCGGTCACGTCGGAGGGCAAGCCGAGCGTCACCCACTACGAGACGCTCGAGGCCTTCCGCGCCGCCACCCTGCTCGAGGTGCACCTGGAGACCGGGCGCACCCACCAGATCCGGGTGCACATGGCGGCGACACGCCATCCGCTCGTCGGGGACACGATGTACGGCGCCGATCCGGTGCTGGCGGCCGAGCTCGGACTGACGCGCCAGTGGCTCGACGCGGTCCGGCTGGGCTTCGACCACCCCCGCACGGGCGAGTGGGTGTCGTTCGAGGCGCAGTACCCGGACGACCTGCAGGCAGCGCTCGAGCAGATCCGGAGCGCGTCGCTCTGACGCGCCCGGCGGCTTGCGCCGAGGGGTCGCGAACCGTCGGCTGCGGCGCCGCCAGGCGACGCCTTCCGCACCCGCGGCGGTCGGCCCGCGGCGTGTCCTGCCCCCTCGGCGGCGCGCCCCGCGCGTGTCCAGACCGCCGTGCCCGGGCGATTGTGCCGAGGGGTCACGAACTGTCGGCTGCGGCGCAGGCAGGCGACGGGTTCTGTATCCGCGGCGGCCTGCGTGCGGCGTGTCCTGCCCATTCGGCGTGGCGCCTCGCGCGTGCCGCGACCCGGTGCCGGTGTGGAGGCGCGCTGGGGCCCCGCCCCGCGCCTCCTGTCCGGCACGCCCGGGCGCTTGCGCCGAGGGGCCACGAACTGTCGGCTGCGGCACCACCAGGCGACGCTTTCTGCGCCCGCGGCGGAGCACGTGCGGCGTGTCCTGCCCCCTCGGCGGGGCGCCCCGCGCGTGTCGCGACCTGTTGCCGGTCTGGAGGCGCGGTGCGGCCCGCCCCGTGCCTCCAGTCCGCCCCGACGCGCGCGGGAATGTGGGCGGCCGCGGTTAGGCTGTTCCCACACCGCAGCACACCGTACGAACCGGAGGTTCCGTGTCGGATTCCGACTCCTTCGTCCACCTGCACGTGCACAGCGAGTACTCGATGCTCGACGGTGCCGCCAGGCTCTCCGACCTCGTGGCGGAGACCGCCGCGCAGGGGATGCCCGCCGTGGCGGTGACCGACCACGGCAACATGTTCGGCGCCTTCGAGTTCTGGAAGGCCGCCAAGGCCGGTGGCGTCAAACCGATCATCGGGACCGAGGCGTACATCACGCCCCGCACGCACCGCTCGGACAAGACCCGTGTGCGCTGGGGGGACGGCGGGGGCGACGACGTGTCCGGCGCCGGGTCGTACACGCACATGACGATGTTCGCCGAGAACACGACGGGCATGCACAACCTGTTCCGGTTGTCGTCCAAGGCGTCGCTCGAGGGCTACTACTTCAAGCCCCGCATGGACATCGAGCTCCTGCAGGAGTACCACGAGGGCATCATCGCCACCACGGGCTGCCCCTCGGGGGAGATCCAGACGCGCCTGCGCCTCGGCCAGTACGACGAAGCGGTGCAGGCGGCCGCCGACTACCGCGACATCTTCGGCAAGGAGAACTACTTCGCCGAGGTCATGGACCACGGCCTCGAGATCGAACGCCGGATCATGAGCGATCTGATCCGCCTGGCGAAGGACCTCGACATCCCGCTGGTCGGCACGAACGACCTGCACTACACGCACGCCCACGACGCCAAGTCGCACGCGGCACTGCTCTGCGTGCAGTCCGGCTCCACGCTCAACGACCCGAACCGCTTCAAGTTCGACGCCGACGAGTTCTACCTGAAGACCCCGGCGCAGATGCGGCACGTCTTCCGCGACAACCTCGAGGCCTGCGACAACACGCTGCTCATCGCGGAACGCTGCAACGTCGAGTTCGACACCTCGGCGAACTACATGCCGAAGTTCCCGGTGCCCGAAGGCGAGACCGAGCACTCCTGGTTCGAGAAAGAGGTCGCGAAGGGGCTGGAGTACCGGTACCCGGGAGGCATCTCGAAAGAGGTGCAGGACCGCGCCGACTACGAGGTCGGGATCATCAACCAGATGGGGTTCCCGGGCTACTTCCTGGTGGTCGCGGACTTCATCAACTGGTCGAAGAACAACGGCATCCGCGTCGGGCCGGGGCGTGGGTCCGGTGCCGGCTCGATGGTCGCGTACGCGATGCGCATCACCGACCTCGACCCCATCCGGCACGGCCTGATCTTCGAGCGGTTCCTCAACCCGGACCGCGTCTCGATGCCCGACTTCGACGTCGACTTCGACGACCGGCGCCGCGGTGAGGCGATCAAGTACGTCACCGAGAAGTACGGGTCGGAGCGCGTCGCGCAGATCGTCACGTACGGCACGATCAAGGCGAAGCAGGCGCTCAAGGACTCCTCGCGCGTCCTGGGGTTCCCGTTCGGCATGGGCGAGAAGCTCACGAAGGCGATGCCGCCGCCCGTGATGGGCAAGGACATCCCGCTCACCGGGATCTTCGACAAGGACCACCCGCGCTACAAGGAGGCCGTCGACGTCCGCACCGTGGTCGAGACCGACCCCGAGGCGAAGACCGTCTTCGACACGGCGCTCGGGCTCGAGGGGCTGAAGCGCCAGTGGGGCGTCCACGCTGCCGGCGTCATCATGTCGAGCGACCCGCTCATCGACATCATCCCGATCATGAAGCGGGAGCAGGACGGCCAGATCGTCACGCAGTTCGACTACCCGGCAGCGGAGTCGCTCGGCCTGATCAAGATGGACTTCCTGGGGCTCCGCAACCTCACGATCATCAGTGACGCCCTCGACAACATCAAGACGAACCGGGGGATCGACCTCGACCTCGAGACCATGGGCCTGGAAGACCCCGAGGCCTACGCGCTCCTGCAGCGCGGCGACACCCTCGGCGTGTTCCAGCTCGACGGCGGGCCGATGCGCGGCCTGCTGCGGCTGATGAAGCCCGACAACTTCGAGGACATCTCCGCGCTCATCGCCCTGTACCGCCCGGGCCCCATGGGTGCGAACTCGCACACGAACTACGCGCTCCGCAAGAACGGCGAGCAGCCGATCACGCCGATCCACCCGGAGCTCGAGGAGCCCCTCAAGGACATCATCGGCACGACCTACGGCCTGATCATCTACCAGGAGCAGGTCATGGCCATCGCGCAGAAGGTCGCCGGGTTCTCCCTCGGCCAGGCGGACATCCTCCGCCGCGCGATGGGCAAGAAGAAGAAGTCCGAGCTCGACAAGCAGTACGCGGGCTTCCAGCAGGGCATGAAGGACAACGGGTACTCGGACGCGGCGATCAAGACGCTGTGGGACATCCTGCTGCCCTTCTCCGACTACGCGTTCAACAAGGCGCACTCGGCGGCCTACGGTGTGGTGTCCTTCTGGACCGCGTACCTCAAGGCGCACTACCCGGCCGAGTACATGGCGGCCCTGCTGACCTCGGTCGGTGACGCCCGCGACAAGCTCGCCCTGTACCTCAACGAGTGCCGCCGGATGGGCATCAAGGTGATGCCGCCGGACGTCAACGAGTCGATCGGCTTCTTCGCCGCGGTCGGCGACGACATCCGCTTCGGCATGGGTGCCATCCGCAACGTCGGGTTCAACGTCGTCGACGACATCGTCAAGGCCCGGACCGAGAAGGGCGCCTTCGAGTCGTTCCACGACTTCCTGCGCAAGATCCCGATCTCGTCGGCGAACAAGCGCACGGTCGAGTCCCTCATCAAGGCCGGTGCCTTCGACGAGTTCGGCGACACCCGACGTGCCCTGGTGGAGATCCACGAGGGCGCGGTCGAGGGTGCGGTCAAGGTCAAGCGCGACGAGGCCCACGGCAACGTCGGGTTCGACTTCGACTCGCTCTTCGCCGAGGCAGCCGAGGACGCCCCGAGCGCCGCGGTGTCGCAGGTGCCGGACCGACCGGAGTGGTCCAAGCGCGACAAGCTCGCGTTCGAGCGGGACATGCTCGGGCTCTACGTGTCCGACCACCCGCTCGCCGGGCTCGAGATCGAACTCGCGAAGCACCAGTCGATCACCATCGCCGACCTGCTCACCGCGGACGACTCGATCGAGGGCGAGACGGTCACCGTCGCCGGCCTGCTGACGAGCGTGCAGCACCGGGTGGCGAAGACGAGCGGCAACCCGTACGGCATCGTCGACATCGAGGACTTCGGCGGCCAGATCGGCGTGATGTTCCTGGGCAAGACGTACCAGGAGTTCGGCCCGTCCCTGGTGCCCGACTCGATCGTCGTCCTGCGCGGCCGCGTCAACGTCCGCGACGACGGCAAGGCCCTGCACGCGGTGAGCATGTTCCAGCCGAACGTCGGCGACGCGATGGGTTCCGGCCCGCTCACCCTGTCCCTGCCCGAACGCCAGGCCACGACGAGCACGGTGACGGAACTCGCCGCCGTGCTCGGCCGCCACCAGGGTGACACCGAGGTCCGGCTGAAGCTGCTCAAGGACGACGTCGCGCGCACCTTCGAGCTGCCCTTCCCGGTGAACCTGACCCCCGACCTGTTCGGCGAGCTGAAGAGCCTGCTCGGACCCCGCTGCCTGGTGTAGGAGCGTCGACCATGGCCGGTCACCGGATCTTCGGGACGCCCGTCGCGGACGTCTACGGGCACTACCTGGCGAAGGTGGAGCGGAAGGGCCACACGAAGGCGGAGCTCGACACCGTCATCGAGTGGTTGACCGGCTTCGGCGACCGGGCGCTCGCGCAGCACCTGGCCGACCGGACCACGTTCGAGGACTTCTTCGCCGGCGCGCACCTCAACCCGAACGCCCCGCTCATCACCGGGGTGATCTGCGGGGTGCGGATCGAGGAGCTCGACGACCCGCTCATGCGGCAGATCCGGTACCTCGACAAGCTCGTCGACGAGGTCGCCAAGGGCCGGCCGATGGTGAAGATCCTGCGGACGGCGTGACCGACGGCCAGCCGGCGCCGCACGTCCTCCGGGCGTTCGGCGTGCACGACCGGCCGATCGAGCGCCTCGGCGGCGGGCGGGGACGCACGTGGCGCGCCGGGGACGTCGTCCTCCGCCCGTCCGGTGACCGCCTGGAGGCCCGGTGGCGGTCCGCCACGTTGGCGCGGCTCGTCCACACGGCCGGGTTCCGGACGCCGCGCCCGGTCGCCGCCACGTCGGGGGACTGGGTCGTGGACGCCGGCGCCAGCGTCAGCACCGGTGACGACGGTTGGGAAGCCTGGCGGTGGGTCGACGGTCGCACCGACCCCACGCGCGTGGACGAGGTGATCGCCGCGGGTGCCGCGTTCCACCGCGCGATCGCCCACCTGCCACGCCCCGAGTTCCTCGACCACCGCGACGAGCCCTGGAGCCGGGCGGACGGCATGGCCTGGGGCGGAGCAGCCCTGCCCGACGACCCGACGCTGGACCGCCTGGCCGCGACGTTCCGGCCGGTGACGTCAGCGTCGCAGCTCGTCCACGGTGATCTGCTCGGCAACGTGCTCTTCACGCCGGGCGAGCCGCCCACGGTGTTCGACTGGGCACCGTACTGGCGCCCGGCGGGCTTCGGCGCAGCGATCGCGGCGGTCGACGCCGTGTGCTGGCACGGGGTCGCCGTCGGTCGACTCGGCGTGCTCGGTCCCGGCGTCCCCGAGTGGCCGCAGCTGCTCGCCCGTGCGCTGGCGTTCCGGATCGCCACGCTGCACCTGCTCGACGCGTGGGACGCCGACCAGACGGCCCGCCACCGGCCCGTGGTCGACGCCGTCGTGCAGCACGCCGCCGGTACGCTGGAGGCCTCATGATGCAGCGAATCGACCTCCGCGGCGGCCTCCCCGCCCGTGCCGAACTCCTCCGACTCATGCCCCGCGCCGCGGGTGACGTGTCGCACGCGGTCGACGCCGCGCGTGAGTTGATCGAGGACGTCCGACACCGTGGGGCCGCGGCCCTGCACGACCAGGCCGAGCGCTTCGACGGCGGGGCCCCTGCGAACGTCAGGGTGCCCGCTGCCGAGATCACCGCCGCCGTGGCCGGGCTCACCCCCGAGGTCCGGGCAGCCCTCGACGAGGCCATCCGCCGCGTCCGGGCTGCGAGTGCGGCGCAGATCCCCGCCCCGTCCGTGACCACCCTGGCCGACGGCGCCGAGGTCCACCAGCGCTGGCAGCCGATGCGCCGCGTGGGGCTCTACGTGCCCGGTGGCAAGGCCGTCTACCCGTCCAGCGTCGTGATGAACGTCGTCGCAGCCCAGGTCGCGGGCGTGCCCTCGATCGCCCTCGTGTCGCCGCCGCAGCGCGACCACGGCGGAGCGGTGCACCCGACGATCCTCGCCGCGGCGGGGCTCCTCGGCGTCGACGAGGTCTACGCGATGGGCGGCGCCGGAGCCGTCGGCGCTCTGGCGTACGGCGTCGCCGAGATCGACCTCGAGCCGGTCGACCTGGTCACCGGGCCGGGCAATAACTACGTCGCCGCCGCGAAGCGACTGGTGCGCGGTGTGGTGGGCATCGACTCCGAGGCTGGCGCGACCGAGATCCTCGTGATCGCGGACGACACCGCCGACGCCGGGTTCGTGGCCGCCGACCTGATCAGCCAGGCCGAGCACGACGAGCAGGCCGGCAGCGTGCTGGTGACGACGTCCGCGGCGTTCGCCGACGCGGTGGAAGCCGCCATCCCGCAACGCACGGCGGTGCTCGGGACGGCTGCGCGCCTCCAGGCTGCCCTGGACGGACCGCAGTCCGCGATCGTCCTGGTGGACTCGCTGACCGACGCCGCGACCGTGAGCAACGCGTACGGGCCGGAGCACCTCGAGATCCAGACGGTCGACGACGACGCGGTGCTGGCCGACATCGACGCCGCCGGCGCGGTGTTCGTCGGGCCGAGCACGCCGGTGAGCCTGGGGGACTACCTGGCCGGGTCCAACCACGTGCTGCCGACCGGCGGCCAGGCCCGCTTCGGGTCCGGGCTGTCCGCGTCGACGTTCCTGCGACCCCAGCAGATCGTCCGGTACACGCCCGAGGCCCTGGCCGAGGTCGCGCCGCACATCGTCGCCCTGTCCACCGAGGAGCAGCTCCCCGCGCACGGGGCCGCCGTGACGGAGCGCACGAACCGATAGCCTGGGGAACGACATGTTCTGCCCCTTCTGCCGCCACCCGGACTCCCGCGTCGTCGACTCACGGACGAGCGACGACGGAACCTCCATCCGCCGCCGTCGACAGTGCCCCAACTGCGGTCGACGGTTCTCGACCACCGAGACCGCGTCGCTCAACGTCGTGAAGCGCAACGGTGTCACCGAGCCGTTCAGCCGCGACAAGATCGTCTCCGGCGTGCGCAAAGCGTGCCAGGGGCGCCCCGTCACCGACGGTGACCTGGCCGTGCTCGCACAGCGCGTCGAGGAGACCGTACGGTCCTCCGGATCGAGCCAGATCGACGCGAACGACATCGGCCTCGCGATCCTCGCGCCCCTGCGGGAGCTCGACGAGGTCGCCTACCTGCGGTTCGCGAGCGTCTACCAGGCGTTCGACTCGCTCGAGGACTTCGAGGACGCCATCGGCCAGCTCCGCCGCGACCACCACGCGGCGTCCGACACGGCCGCCGGGTCGTCCACACCGTCCGGCACGCGCGCGTGAGCGGCATCGCCGAACGCATCGTGCGCGGCGGCTACCGCGTCGTGTTCCGGTCCGTGTTCGCGAACATGGACCCGGAACGTGCCCACCACCTGGCGTTCGCCGTGATCGCGGGGCTGCCTCGCGTGCCCTTCCTGAGCGGGGTCGTCGAACGCTTCTGCCGTCCCGCAGCGGCCGACGGCGTCACCACGATGGGCATCCACTTCCCGTCGCGCTTCGGCCTGGCGGCAGGGTTCGACAAGGACGCCCGCGGCATCGCCGGTCTCGGCCTGCTCGGCTTCGGCCACGTCGAGGTCGGCACCATCACCGCCAAGCCGCAGCCCGGCAACGAGCGCCCGCGCCTGTTCCGGCTGATCGGCGACCGCGCCCTGATCAACCGCATGGGCTTCAACAACCACGGCGCCGCTGCGGCCGCCCGACGCCTCGAGCGTGCCCGCCGCAACCCCGGTCGCCCCGTCATCGGCGTGAACATCGGCAAGAGCCGGGTCGTCTCCGTCGAGGACGCCATCGACGACTACCTCGAGTCCACCCGTCGGCTCGCGACGTTCGCGGACTACCTGGCGGTCAACGTCAGCTCGCCGAACACGCCCGGTCTGCGCGGACTGCAGGAACTCGACCAGCTCCGACCGCTGCTGTCCGCGGTGCGTGACGCCGCCGGCCGGACTCCGGTGCTCGTCAAGATCGCACCGGACCTGACCGACGAGCAGATCGACGCGATCGCGGGCCTCGCGGTCGAGCTCGGCCTGTCCGGGGTGATCGCCAACAACACGACGATCTCCCGCGACGGGCTGACCGCGGATCCGTCCGACGTCGAGGCGATGGGTGCCGGGGGACTCTCCGGTGCGCCGCTCGCCGCCCGCTCGCTCGAGGTGCTGCGTCGCGTCCGCGCCGCGGTGCCCGCCGACTTCTGCGTCATCGCCGTCGGTGGTGTGACCACCGAGCAGGACGTGCAGGACCGCATCGACGCCGGAGCCACGCTCGTGCAGGGCTACACGGCGTTCCTCTACGAGGGACCGACCTGGGCGGCGCGCATCAACCGGCTGCGCCGTCGGCGGCTGCGTCGCGCCGCGCGGTAGGCGCGAGAACCTGACGGACTGGAGGCCCGTGGCGACACCGCCACGGGCCTCCAGTCCGTCGTGGGGGCGCGCCGCGGCCGCTTCGTGAGCAGGAATAGTCGGGTGCGCCGTGCCCACCCGACCATTCCTGCTCACGAAGCACGAGCGGAGGAGCGGGGGAGTGGGAAGTGGCGGAGCCGGGCACGGCGAGCGGCGCCCCGGCAGCCCGAGATCCGGAGAGGGGCGCGTTGGGGGAGGGGGCCTTGCCCGGGGCGTGAATAGGGCGGGGGCGCAGCATTGAAAAATAACAGTTGTAGAACTCGCCCCGCTGCGACCACAGAGGATCCTACACGAGCTGAGCTTGA
>NZ_CAJCKD010000059.1:0-10547 GCF_903970855.1 Curtobacterium sp. ME12 | reverse complement strand
CCCGTCCGGGTCCGGCTCGTCCGGCACCGGCTCCCGAGCCCGAGGCCCCGGCAGCACCCGCTGCCGACGTGCCCGCACCGGCCGCACCGAAGTCCGTCGCGCAGCGACAGGCCGAGGCCGAGGCCGCGCAGAAGGCCCGCGCCGAGAAGCAGGCCGCCGAGAAGCAGGCCGCCGAGCAGGCAGGCGGGTCGACCGACGCGTCGCCGAAGTCCGACGCCGTGAAGCCGGGCACCAGCCCGAAGGCTCCCGCGGCCGCCGGTCCGAAGCCGGGTGGCCCGAAGCCCGGTGCACGTCCGGGCAACAACCCGTACTCGTCGAACCAGGGCATGGGCTCGCGCCCGCCGCGCCCCGGCAACAACCCGTACTCGTCCAACCAGGGCATGGGCCAGCGCCCGGCCGCCGGCGCAGCTGGTGGCGGTGGCATCCCGCGTCCGCAGCCCCCGCGTCCGGGCACGCCCCGTCCGGGTGCTCCGCGTCCGGGTGGTCCCGGTCAGGGCAACCGTCCCAACGGCTTCGGGCAGCGCCCGGGCCAGGGTGGTGGCCGTGGCGGCCCCGGTGCCCGTCCGGGTGCCGGCGGCGGTGCCGGTGGCGGCTTCCCGCGTCCAGCCTTCAGCGGCCCGCGTCCCGCCGGTGGCGGTGGCCGTGGTCGTGGCCCCGGTGGTGGTACCGCCGGTGCGTTCGGTCGCGGTGGCGGCAAGAGCCGTGCCCGCAAGTCGAAGCGGACGAAGCGCGCCGAGTACGAGATGCGTCAGGCCCCGTCGCTCGGCGGTGTGCAGGTCCCGCGCGGCGACGGCAACACGGTCGTCCGACTCCGTCGTGGTGCGAGCATCTCGGACTTCGCGGACAAGATCGACGCCATGCCCGGCAACCTCGTGACGGTGCTGTTCCACCTCGGTGAGATGGCGACCGCGACCGAGTCGCTGGACGAGGCCACGTTCGAGGTCCTCGGCGACGAGCTGGGCTACAAGATCCAGATCGTCTCCCCCGAGGACGAGGACAAGGAGCTCCTCGAGGGCTTCGACATCGACCTCGACGCAGAACTCGAGGACGAAGACGACGACGTGCTGCAGCAGCGGCCGCCGGTGGTCACCGTCATGGGTCACGTCGACCACGGCAAGACCCGCCTCCTCGACGCGATCCGCAACTCGAAGGTCGTCGAGGGCGAGGCCGGTGGCATCACCCAGCACATCGGTGCGTACCAGATCGTCGCGCAGCACGAGGGCATCGACCGCCCGATCACCTTCATCGACACCCCGGGTCACGAGGCCTTCACGGCCATGCGTGCCCGTGGTGCCCAGGTGACGGACATCGCGATCCTCGTGGTCGCGGCGGACGACGGCATCATGCCCCAGACCATCGAGGCGTTGAACCACGCGCAGTCGGCCGGTGTGCCGATCGTCGTCGCGGTCAACAAGATCGACAAGGAAGGCGCGAACCCCGCCAAGGTCCGCCAGCAGCTCACCGAGTACAACCTGGTGGCCGAGGAGTACGGCGGCGATGTCATGTTCGTCGACGTGTCGGCGCGGCAGAACATCGGCATCCAGGAGCTCCTGGACGCCGTGCTGCTCACCGCGGACGCCGGTCTCGACCTGCGTGCGAACCCCGACAAGGACGCCCGTGGTGTCGCGATCGAGGCCCGGCTCGACAAGGGTCGCGGTGCAGTCGCCACGGTCCTCATCCAGTCCGGCACGCTCCACGTCGGTGACGCCATCGTGGCGGGCACGGCCTACGGCCGAGTCCGTGCGATGACGGACGAGAACGGGGTCGCGGTCAAGGCCGCGACGCCGAGCCGCCCGGTCCAGGTGCAGGGTCTGTCCTCGGTGCCCCGCGCCGGCGACACCTTCCTCGTCACCGAAGAGGACCGCACGGCGCGTCAGATCGCCGAGAAGCGTGAGGCCGCCGAGCGCAACGCCCTGCTGGCGAAGTCGCGCAAGCGCATCTCGCTCGAGGACTTCACCCGTGCGCTCGAAGAGGGCAAGGTCGAGTCGCTCAACCTCATCATCAAGGGTGACGTCTCCGGTGCCGTCGAGGCGCTCGAGCAGTCGCTCCTGGACATCGAGGTCGACGACAGCGTCCAGCTCCGCATCCTGCACCGCGGTGTCGGTGCGATCACGGAGTCGGACATCGACCTCGCCACGATCGACAACGCCATCGTCATCGGCTTCAACGTCCGTCCGGACGTCAAGGCCCGTGA
This sequence comes from Curtobacterium sp. ME12, assembly GCF_903970855.1. NCBI lineage: Bacteria > Bacillati > Actinomycetota > Actinomycetes > Micrococcales > Microbacteriaceae > Curtobacterium > Curtobacterium sp. ME12. The sequence goes on along the minus strand of NZ_CAJCKD010000059.1, from coordinate 8,353 downwards.
GCGTGCGGCGCGCGAAGGCATCGACGTGCGCTTCTACTCGGTCATCTACAACGCACTCGACGACATCGAGCAGTCCCTCAAGGGCATGCTCAAGCCCGAGTACGAAGAGGTCCAGTCGGGCGTCGCCGAGATCCGCGAGGTGTTCCGTTCCTCGAAGTTCGGCAACATCGCGGGTGTCATCGTCCGCTCCGGCACGATCACGCGCAACGCCAAGGCGCGCGTCATCCGCGAGGGTGTGGTGATCGCCGATGGCCTGGCCATCGAGTCGCTGCGTCGCTTCAAGGACGACGTGACCGAGGTCCGCACGGACTTCGAAGCCGGTATCGGTCTGGGCAAGTTCAACGACATCCAGATCGGCGACGAGGTCGAGACGACCGAACTCGTCGAGAAGCCGCGCGACTGATCGCGTGACTCCTCTGGGCCCCGGCCTCCCCGTGCGGGAGGCCGGGGCCCGACCCCTTTCCCACGCAGGACCACCGGCGGGAAGCGCCCCGCCACTGCCTCAGGAGGCACCCAATGGCCGATCCGCAGCGCGCACGCAAGATGGCGGACCGCATCAAGGAAGTCGTCGCTCGTCGACTCGACAAGGGTCTGCGGGACCCGCGACTCGGGTTCGTCACGATCACCGACGTCCGTGTGACCGGTGACCTGCAGCACGCGTCGATCTTCTACACCGTGTACGGCACCGACGAGGAGCGGGCGGACTCCGCCGCGGCGCTCAAGGCCGCGACCGGCATGCTCCGGTCCGAGGTCGGCAAGAACATCACCGCCCGGCTCACGCCGTCGCTCGAGTTCATCGCCGACGCACTGCCGGAGACCTCGGCGCACATGGAGGACCTGCTCGTGCAGGCCCAGGTGCGTGACGAGCAGGTGCGGGCGGCCTCGATCGGCGCGACGTACGCCGGCGACGCCGACCCGTACAAGCGCGACGATGACGAGGACGACGAAGCCGAGGACGACGGCTCCGCCGAAGCCCGTTCCTAGACCCCGGGCAGCTGGTAGCCGCTCGCGTCGTCGCCGACGGCCAGTCCGTCACGCAGCAGCGACGCGAGCGCCCGGTCGCGCTGGTCGGCGTCCGGCCACACCGGCTCGATCTCGGACCGGCTGACCGGCACGTCGCTGGCGCGCAGCTCGGCCATGATCAGGCCGCGCACCTGGCGGTCACTGCCGGCGAACTTCGCCTGCCGCGGAGCCCGCGGCCCGTCGTGCTCCGGGTACCCGGCCGCACGCCAGGCGCAGCGGTCCGCGATCGGGCACGCATCGCAGGCGGGGGAGCGGGACACGCACACGAGCGCGCCGAGCTCCATCACGGCGGCGTTCGTGGCGGCCGCGTCGTCGCGGTCCGCCGGCAGCACGGACTCCATCAGCGGGAGGTCCTGCTTCGCCTTTGCCGGCCCGGGTTCGCCCTGGCCGAGGACCGCACGTGCGAGCACGCGGCGCACGTTGACGTCCACCACCGGGTGCCGGTCGCCGTACGCGAAGACCGCGACAGCCCGCGCGGTGTAGTCACCGATGCCCGGCAGCGCGAGCAGGGCGTCGACGTCGCGCGGCACGACGTTGCCGTGCTCGGTCGCGATCACGGTCGCTGCCGCGTGCAGCGCGAGCGCGCGTCTCGGGTAGCCGAGCCGGTCCCAGGCACGCACCGCCTCGGACGGGGGCGAGTCCGCGAGGTCGCGAGGCGTCGGCCACCGGGTGAGCCACGCCTCCAGACGGGGGACCACGCGCGCGACCTGCGTCTGCTGCAGCATGATCTCGCTGACGAGCGTCCCCCACGCGGGGAAGCCGGGGCGGCGCCACGGCAGGTCCCGCGCCTGCTGCCGGAACCATGCGATCAGCGGGGTCGCGATGTCTGGTCGTTCCGGCGTGGCCGGCTCCTGCACACCGCGTCGCGCGGTCGGGTTGTCCACATCCGGTCTGGAGGCCCGACTCGCGTTCACCTCGACAGCCTACGGTGGACGCATGGCACGCTGGGCACCCGAAGAGACCGACACGATGGCTGCGATCGCTGCAGAGGCGATCGCGCAGGTCGGCACGAACCGCACCGTCATCGGCGTCGACGGGCAGGACGGCACCGACCTCGAGCGGGTCGCGGCCGCGCTCGTCACCGGTTTCGAGCAGCACGGGGTCTCCGCGATGGCGGCCGCCGCACCGTCCGCCGACCAGGACACGCTGCGGTCCGACCTGGTGACGCCCTTCCGCACGACCGGGGCCGGTGACGGTGTCCTGATCGTGCACGGACGGGGTGTCCTGGCCCCCGGGGTGCGTACCCTGTGGCGCTGGTCGCTGTGGGTGGAGCAGGAGTCCGGCCGGCTCGAGCGCCGTGCCGACGTGAAGATCGCGGCCTCCGCGGTGCTCGACGTCACCGATCCCGAGCACCCCCGTCGCGAGTGGAACGACGCCTGCTGACCGGCGCTGGTAATCTCGCCTGGTGCTCGAAACCGCGCCGGACGGCATCCTCCTCGTCGACAAACCACAGGGGATCTCCAGCCACCGGGTGGTCTCCATCGCCCGTCGGCGCCTCGGCCTGAAGAAGGTCGGCCATGCCGGCACGCTCGACCCCATGGCCACCGGGCTGCTGCTGCTCGGCGTCGGGCCGTCCACGCGGTTGCTGACGCACCTGGTGGGCCTCGACAAGACCTACACGGCGACCATCCGGCTCGGCGTCTCGACGGATTCCGACGACGCCGACGGCACGCCGACGGCCGCTGTCGGTGTGGCCGGTGCCGACGTCTCGGACCACGCCGTCGAGACCGCCGTCGCAGCACAGCGGGGCGTGATCGACCAGGTCCCCTCCACGGTCAGTGCGATCAAGGTCGACGGGCGCCGTGCGTACGACCTGGCGCGCAAGGGCGAGGCGGTGGAGCTGAAGTCCCGCACGGTGACCGTCTCGCAGTTCGACGTCACGACGCGGAACGAGCGGACCGTCGCCGTCGACGGCACCGACGTCGCCGTGGTGGACCTGGACGTCGTCGTGACCTGCTCGTCGGGCACCTACGTCCGCGCGCTCGCCCGTGACGTCGGCGCGGCCCTCGGCACCGGGGCGCACCTCGTCGCCCTCCGTCGGACCCGCGTCGGACCGTTCGACGTGCACGACGCCATCGACCTCGAGGACGACACCGTCGACGTCCGCGCGGCGCTCGCGCGTCCGGCGGACGTCGCCCGGCGACTCTTCTCGTCCGTGACCCTCGACGCAGCCTCGGCGAAGGACCTCACCGACGGCAAGCGCGTGGCGGCCGAGCACCCCGACTCGGATGGTCCGGTGGCCGCGGTCGCCGCGTCCGACGACCGGCTGGTCGGCCTCGTCTCCGTCCGCCGCGGACTGCTCCGCGTCATCACGAACTTCCCGACGCCCGGGGCGTCGTCCTCCTCGCAGACCGGAGCGCGCGCGTGATCGAGTGGTTCATGTGGGTGCAGCTGGTGCTCGCCGTGGTGGTGGGTCTCTTCGCGGTCGTCGTGGGGTTCATCGGGTGGAAGCCGAACGACTACACCGTCGGTGCCCTCGTGCTCATCGAGCTGCTGCTCCTGGTGCAGGGCGTCATCTCGATCGTGCTCCCGGCGACGGGCAGTCCGCCCGACGGCAACGCGCTCGAGTTCGGCGTGTACGCCGTCTCGGTGCTGCTCGTCCCGCCGGCCGCGGTCGTGTGGGCACTGATCGACCGCACGAAGTGGAGCACCGTGGTGCTCGGTGCCGGGGCCTTCACCGTCGCGGTGATGGTCTACCGGATGTACCAGATCTGGTTCGCGCTGAACTGACGCCGGAGGTCATGCGCGCGGCCGCGCGTCGGTAGAATCGGTGCAATGGCGACCAGATCCTCACTCGCGACCGGCATCGGCCGCGTCCTCATCGCCGTGTACGGCATCCTCGCGCTGGCGGCGACCGGTCGCAGCGTCGTGCAGATCATCGAGAAGTTCTCGTTCGCGCCGTTCGCCTACACGCTCAGTGCCGTCGCTGCCGTCGTCTACATCGTCGCCATGATCGCCCTCATCGTGCCCGGCCGGTTCTGGTACCGGGTCGCCTGCGTCACGATCGTGTTCGAGATGACCGGCGTGCTCGTCATCGGGACGCTGTCGCTGTTCGACCGCCAGCTGTTCCCGGACGACACCATCTGGTCGTACTACGGGTTGGGCTACGCCTTCGCGCCGCTCGTGCTGCCGATCGCCGGGCTCTGGTGGCTCCGCAAGCACCACCGCACCGCGGGCACCGAGCCGTCGGTCCCGGCTGCGTCCTCCACCACCGCCCCGGCGAGCGAGTAGGAGCCACCGTGCAGTTCTACGAGGACACCGCCGACGTGGCGGACGGGTTCGGGCCGAGCGCCGTCACCATCGGCAAGTTCGACGGCGTGCACGTCGGGCACCGAGCCGTCATCGCGCACCTCGAGCGCGCCGCCCGCGAGCACGACCTCGTGGCGACCGTCGTCACGTTCGACCGCCACCCGCTCAACGTCATCGACCCGCCGCACGTCCCGCCGGCCCTGACGAGCACCGCGCAGCGCCGCGAACTGCTCGAGGACGCCGGGGTCGACGCGACCCTGCTGCTCCGCTTCGACGAGGAACTGCAGTCGAAGTCGCCCGAGGCGTTCGTGTCCGAGATCCTCGTCGACACGCTGCACGCCCGGCTCGTCTTCGTCGGCAGCGACTTCCGCTTCGGTGCGAAGGGCGCCGGTGACGTCGCGCTGCTGCGTGCCCTCGGGGAGCAGCACGGCTTCACCGTCGAGCTCATCGATGACGTGGACCTCATCGACGACGTCCGACCCGACGGTGAGCGACGGGTGTCCTCCACCTGGATCCGTGAGCTCCTGGGCCAGGGCCGCGTGGCTGAGGCCGCTCGACTCCTCGGGCGGGAACACGCCGTGCGGAGCGTCGTGGTGCACGGCAACCAACGCGGCCGGGCGATGGGCTACCCCACCGCGAACCTCGATCCGGCGTGCGAGGGCTTCGTCCCCGCCGACGGCGTCTACGCCGCCCGGGTGCTGCACGACGGCACGGTCTACCCGGCAGCGGTGTCGGTCGGCAACAATCCGACGTTCGAGGGCGTCCCGGCGAAGCAGATCGAGGCGCACCTGCTCGACGTCGACATCGACCTGTACGGCGATCGGATCTCGGTGCTCTTCGTGTCGTACGTGCGCGGCATGGTGAAGTTCTCGTCGATGGACGAGCTCGCCGCACAGATGCGGCAGGACGACCTCGACATCCGGCTGCTGCTCGGACTGCCCGCGCCGGTCTGACCTGCCGAGCTCGCCGACTCGGTTCCCCTGCTGGTTCCCCCGTACGACGACGCCCCCGTGACCGATCGGTCACGGGGGCGTCGTTCGTGGTGCGAGGCTCAGCCGCCCAGGGCGTCGAGCCAGATCTTGCGGGCGTCGAGGGCTTCCTGCGCGTCCTTGATCTTCCGGGCGTCGCCGGTGGCCTGCGCCGCGGCGAGTTCGGACTGGAGCTTGCCGATCGCGTCCTCGAGCTGGCTCGCGAGGCCGTTCTGACGGGCCTTGCGCTCCGGGTTCGATTCCTTCCAGTGCGCGTCCTCGAGCCCACGGACGTGGTCCTCGACGGCACGCAGCCGGTCCTCGACCCGACGGACGTCCCCGCGGGGGACCTTGCCGATCTCGTCCCATCGGCGCTGGATGCCGGTGAGGGTCTTGCGCGCGGCGACCCGGTCGGTCGCCTGCAGGAGCGGCTCAGCCTCGGTCAGCAGGGCTTGCTTCGCCTCGAGGTTGGCGGAGAACTCTTCGTTCTCGGCTGCGCTCTCGGCGTGGCGCTGCTCGAACAGCACGTCTCCGGCGGCCTTGAAGCGCGCCCAGAGTGCGTCGTCGTGACGCTTGCCGGCACGCCCGGCGTTCTTCCAGTCGTCGAGCAGCTGGCGGTAGTCCGGGATCGCATCGGAACCGCGGGGCGCGAGGGCCTCGGCCTGCGCCACGAGCTCCTGCTTGCGGGTCCGGGCGTCACGGTGCTGTGCGTCCAGCTCGGAGTAGAAGGCACGACGGTGCTGGTCGACGGTGGACCGCGCCGCGCGGAACCGCTTCCACAGGTCGTTCGCCTCGTTCTTGGGGATCCGCGGACCGTCGTGCTGGTGCTGCTGCCAGCGCGCGAACACGTCGTCGAGCTGCGCCGTGATCTGCTTCCACTGCGCGCGTGCGGGGTCCACCGCGGCGAGTGCCTCGGCTTCCTCCACCAGGGCGGTGCGGTGCGCCAGAGCGTCCTGCAGGGCCTGCTGTGCCTGCTCCGCCTGCTCCTTGGTGAGCGAGCCGAGCTGCTCGGCGAGTGCGCCCACGCGGGTCTCGAGTGACTTGATGTCACCCACCACCCGCGCGTCGGCGACCAGCGCGGTCAGGTGCTCGACCGTCCGGGCGACGTCGTTCGCCGACGCGCCGCGCTGGACGCGCTGCTCGGCGATCTTCACCTGCCCCTCGAGGTCGGCGTACTTCCGTGCGAAGTAGGCGAGGGCTTCTTCGGGGGTGGCGTCCGGGTACTCACCGACAGCACGTTCGGTCTCTTCGTACCGGACGTACACGGTCCCGTTCTCGTCGACCCGCCCCCAGGTCGTTGCTTCGTCAGATCCCACAGGTCTCGCCTCGATCGTGGTCGTGCATCGCCGACGTCACCGTCGGCACGGTCAGGTCGTCAGCCTATTGCACGGACGGGCTCCGTCGCCCGACCGGTGCGACGGGTTGTGGACTACTCCTGCTCCGCGATGGTCGCGTCGGTGATCTTCGTCGCCACCTCCGGCTCACCCGTGCCGTCGCTGCCGGGCGACGCGATGCCCTTCGAGGCGACCTTCGACTCGAGCTCGGACAGACCGCTCGTGACCTTTCCGACGACCGTGTAGCCGCCCGTGGAGCCGTCGAGCGTGGTGTCCCCGTAGACGATGAAGAACTGCGTCGACTGCGAGTACGGGGAGTCCGACCGCGCGATCGCGATCGTGCCCTTCTCGTAGACGCCGTCCTCCGGCACGTTCTCCAGCGGGCCGTACTCGAAGCCGGCGTCGCCGGTGCCGTCGCCGTTCGCGGAGCCGCACTGCAGGAACTTCAGCCCGTCGCTGTCGGCGAGCCGGTGGCACGTGGTGCCGTTGTAGAACTGCTCACGGATCAGCGAGATCTCGACGCTCGTGGCCTGCGGCGCCTTCGCACCGTCCAGCTCGATGCCGAGGTCGATGCTCTTGTTGAGCGTGAGGGTGCCGGTCCAGGTCGTGCCCTTCGCGATCGACTTGCTCGGCACGTCGCCGGTGTTACCTGCCGTGGCGCTGGCCGACGGCGTGGCCGACGACGACGTGGAAGCGGTCGGGGACGGGGCGTCCGAGCCCCGCGACCCGGCGAAGGCGAGCTGCGACCCGGTGGCGAGGGCCGCGACGAGGACGAGGGCACCGGCGCCGATCAGGTTGTCCCGCACGCGGCGGCGTCGCTGGCGCTCGTGGAGGCCCTGGCGGGCCTGGTAGAGGCGGAGGCGCTCGCGCGCCTCGCGGTTGTCACGCGCTGGGTTCTTCGGTGCCACGGTGCTGGTCTGCCCTCTCGTCGCAGTGTGCAACGAGCGTAGCCGAACGGTCACCACCACCTGGCGGGAGGCGCGGCCTGCGTCGGTGGACCGGCCTACGATTGCAGGATGGCAGCGGATCGTTCGGGAATGCACGCGCCCACCACGGGTGGTCGCGCCGGTCTCGCGCAGGGTTCCGTCCCGCTCGCCGTCCGGATGCGCCCCACCAGCCTCGACGAGGTCGCCGGTCAGCAGCACCTGCTCGGCCGGGGTTCGCCCCTGGTGCAGCTCGCCACCGGCACGCGTGAGAACCCCGGCGGGGTCTCCGTGATCCTGTGGGGCCCACCCGGCACCGGCAAGACCACGCTGGCACAGGCCATCGCCCGGCAGTCCGGTCGCGAGTTCGTCGAGCTCTCCGCTGTGACCGCCGGCGTGAAGGACGTGCGCGAGGTCATGGAGAAGGCCCTGACCCACCGTGACCTGTACGGGTCGACCACGGTGCTGTTCCTCGACGAGATCCACCGGTTCAGCAAGGCCCAGCAGGACGCGCTGCTGCCCGGGGTCGAGAACGGGTGGGTGATCCTGATCGCGGCCACCACCGAGAACCCGTCGTTCTCGGTCATCTCGCCGCTGCTGTCCCGCTCGCTGCTCCTGACGCTCAAACCGCTCACCGACCCCGACCTCGGCATGCTCGTCGACCGCGCGGTGGAGGACCCCCGCGGGCTCGGCGGTGCCGTCGTCCTCGGAGACGAAGCGCGCAGCGCGATCATCCGGCTCGCGTCCGGCGACGCCCGACGTGCGCTCACCGCGCTCGAGGCCGCGGCGGCGTCGGCCACCGCCGCGCAGGACGAGGACGACGAGACCGTGCCCGTCGTCGACGCCGACACCGTCG
>NZ_CAJCKD010000058.1:0-13490 GCF_903970855.1 Curtobacterium sp. ME12 | reverse complement strand
GCCGCGCGCGCAGTCGCTCTTGCCGGGCCGGCGGCTGTGCCGATCTACCGCCGAGGACGAGGGCGCCGGTCGTGGCGAGGGTGATGGAGGTCTTGAGGCTCTTACGCATCGTGATCAGTCCTTTGCTCTGGAGGCGCTCCGGCCGGTGGCCGAACGTGCACGCTGTGTGCACACTTGCTGTGAGCAAGCTGCAGCCCGGCCAACTGTGACCGGAGAGCGCCCTGGGCTTTTGCCCTGTGCAAGTCATTCGGCACCCCCACCCGAACGGTTTGGGACGACTTTCCTGAGGTGCCGCAGCCCGGAGTTTCGTACCGTGTACCCATGGCTCCAGCACACATCTCCACCACCGACCGGCTCCGGGCGGTCGACGCCTGGTGGCGCGCCGCCAACTACCTGACGGTCGGGCAGATCTACCTGCTGGACAACCCGCTGCTCACCCGGCCGATCGAACCCGACGACGTCAAGCCGCGGCTGCTCGGCCACTGGGGCACCTCCCCCGCACTGAACCTCGTGTACGCGCACTGCAACGCGCTGATCACGGAGACCGGGCGCGAGTTCCTGTACATCTGCGGCCCGGGGCACGGCGGCCCCGCGATGAACGCGAACGCCTGGCTGGACGGCACGTGGAACGAGCTGTACCAGGACGTCGACCTGCAGCGGTTCTTCCGCCAGTTCTCGTTCCCCGGTGGCATCCCCTCGCACGCCGCCCCGGAGACCCCCGGCTCCATCAACGAGGGCGGTGAGCTCGGCTACTCGCTGTCGCACGCCTACGGTGCGGCGCTCGACAACCCGGACCTCGTCGTCGCGTGCGTGGTCGGCGACGGTGAGGCCGAGACCGGTCCGCTCGCCGGTTCGTGGCAGGCGCACACGTTCCTCGACCCGGTCTCCGACGGTGCCGTGCTGCCGATCCTCAACCTCAACGGATGGAAGATCGCGAACCCGACCGTCCTGGCCCGCATCCCCGACGAGGACCTCACCGCGTACTTCCGCGGGCTCGGCTACGACCCGATCGTGGTCGACTCCCGCCGCGTCGACGACGACCCGTACGCGGTCCACGCACTGTTCGACGGTGCCCTGCGACGCGCCCTCGCCGGCATCGACGACATCCAGGCCGCTGCCCGCGCCCAGGCCGCCCGTGCCGCCGCCGGGCAGCCCGCCGGCGCCGCGGACCTGCGTCCACGCTGGCCGATGATCGTGCTGCGCACCCCGAAGGGCTGGACCGGGCCGAAGGAGGTCGACGGCGAGCAGGTCGAGGGGACCTTCCGCGCGCACCAGGTGCCGCTGCCCGCGGTGCGCGAGGACGACGGTCACCGTGCCCAGCTCGAGGAGTGGATGCGCTCGTACCGCCCCGAGGAGCTCTTCGACGAGGACGGCCACCCGATCGGCATCATGACCACGATCCGCCCGACCGGTGACGAGCGGATGAGCGCCACCCCGCACGGCAACGGCGGTCGGCTGCGGACCGCGCTCGACCGGCCGCCGCTCGAGCCGTACGCGGTCGAGGCGGGTTCCACGGCGTCGGCCACGGGCACGCTCGGCCCCTGGCTCGCCGCACTCATCGAGAAGAACGCGTCGACCTTCCGGCTGTTCGGCCCGGACGAGACGATCTCGAACAAGCTCGACGCCGTGTTCGACGTGATCTCGCGCGTCTGGCGGGCCCAGCGCGCCGCCGGCGACGAGCACCTCGCCGCACGCGGACGCGTCACCGAGGTCCTGTCCGAGCACCTGCTCGAGGGGATGCTCGAGGGCTACGTGCTCTCCGGTCGGCACGGGATGCTCAACACCTACGAGGCGTTCGCCCACATCATCGACTCGATGGTCGGGCAGTACGCCAAGTGGCTGGAGTCCTCGACCGACATCGACTGGCGTGTGCCGGTGTCCAACCTGTCGCTCCTGCTCTCGTCGCACGTCTGGCGACAGGACCACAACGGGTTCTCCCACCAGGACCCCGGGTTCCTCGACATCGTCGCCTCGAAGCAGCAGGACCTCGTCCGGATCAAGCTGCCGGCCGACGCCAACACGTTGCTCGCCGTCGCCGCGCACGCGATGGAGACCACGGACCGCATCGAGGTGATCGTCGCGGGCAAGCACCCGGAGCCGGTCTTCCTGTCCCTCGACGACGCGGTCGCGCACGCGGCGGCCGGACTCGGCGTGTGGGACTTCGCCGGCACCGAGCAGGCCGTCGGGAAGGTCGACGTCGTGCTCGCCTGCGCCGGTGACGTCCCCACGGTCGAGGCGATCGCCGCCACCGACATCATCCGGAAGCACGCGCCCGGCGTCGGGGTCCGCGTGCTCAACGTCGTCGACCTGCTGGCGCTCGGTGACCCGCGCAAGCACGAGCACCCGATCCCGGACGAGCAGTACGACGCGCTCTTCCTGCCCGGCACGCCCACGGTCTTCGCGTTCCACGGGTACCCGACGCTCGTGCACCAGCTGACGTACCGCCGGAACGGACACGACGACCTGCACGTGCACGGGTTCCTCGAGCAGGGCACGACGACCTCGCCGTTCGACATGCTCATGCGCAACGAGATGGACCGCTTCGCCCTGGCCCACGACGCCCTGACGCGGGTGGATGCGGAGGCGCACGCCGACCTGCTCACGAAGTTGTCCGAGGCGCGTGACGCTGCACGGACGTTCGCGTACACGAAGGGCGAGGACCACCCGTCGCTCGCGGGCTGGGAGTTCGCGGGCTGGCCCCAGGACGAGCCCGCCAGCGGCGGGACCGGTGGCGACCCGGGTGCGGGCGAGACCGAGGCGGCCGCACCCGGCAACTGACGCACTCCTCTACAGGCCGGGAGGCCCGGCCACCCTCCACAGGACCGGTCACGAGCGCGTCCGTCGCGCTGGGTGCGCTCGTCGCCTCGGTGCTCGACGGGCGCGCCGGACGGCGAAATGCAGAGTTCTCGGTGCACCGCGACCTGTGGTGGCAGCGTTGGTCATGGGTCGCCGACCGGGCGACCTCGGACGACGAAGGACAACGCGCGGCCGCCGGTGTGATGTCCGCTGCGCTGGTGACCCGCAGTTGGACGACCGCGGACGACCGCTGGGTCGGTCAGGCACTCGACGACCTGACCGCAGCGACGATCGAAGGAGCGAACGATGATCTCGAAGCTGAGTGACAAGGACTTCAAGCGATGGCTCGACGGACGTGAACTGACGACACCCGCACTGCTGGCAGACCCGCACTACGGGCCCATGATGCGGGCGAAGGGCGCCGAGGAAGAGCTCCGTCAAGCGCGCATCGAGTGGCGCGAACGCCAGGAGCGCGCCCGGGCGCGGAAGCTCAAGGACGAGGCGTCCTTCGGCGAGGGCTGAACCGATGCCCTGCGGGCCTGCCACGCTGGGACCGTGACCGAACTCGTCATCCCGGCCCCGAGCCTCCCGACCGTGCCCACGACGACGGGCGCGCGTTTCCCCGTCCGCCGTGTGTTCTGCGTCGGCCGGAACTACGCGGCGCACGCCCGCGAGATGGGACACGACCCGGACCGCGAGCCGCCGTTCTTCTTCACCAAGCCGGCCGACGCGGTCGTGGTCGACGGCGCCGACACCCCGTACCCGCCGCTGACGCAGCAACTGGAGCACGAGGTCGAGCTCGTCGTAGCGATCGGCACCGGCGGCACGGACATCGCGGTCGCCGACGCCCTCGCACACGTCTGGGGGTACGCCGTCGGGATCGACCTCACCCGCCGCGACCTGCAGGCCGAGGCGAAGCGACTCGGGCGCCCGTGGGACACGGCCAAGGGCTTCGACGCCTCGGCACCGATCGGGGCGCTCGCCCCGGCGTCCGAGGTCGACCCGACCAGCGGCGCGATCGAGCTGACGGTGGACGGGGAACTCCGGCAGTCGGGTGACCTGGCCGACCAGATCTGGTCGGTCGCCGAGACGATCGCGGCCCTGTCACGGTCCGTGGCGCTCGCGCCCGGCGACCTCGTGCTGACCGGTACTCCTGACGGTGTCGGTGCGCTGGAACGCGGCGCCGTGCTCGTCGGCACGATCGCCGGCGTCGGCGAGGTCCGGACCCGGATCGTCTGAAGCACGTGTCGCCGATGTGTCGACGGGCTGGGAGCCTTCGCAGGCAGCGCGGGTAAGTCTTGGGCATCGTCGCGGGTGGGGCCCGCGGCGGACACGGGGCGGCGCATCGCGACGGGGCGACGCGGACACCTCGGGACTGCCGGAGGTACGACCGTGCTGGAACACGACCTGCTCGCCACGTCCTGGACGTGGGCGGGCGACGAGAGCGTCCGCGACCGCGTGCACGCCGTCGGCGCCGCCGGGTTCGCCGGCCTGTCGCTGTCCCTCGACGACCTGCACGAGGTCCGCGCAACGACGGGCTTCGCCGAACTGCGGCGCATGCTCGACGCCGCCGGCATCGTCTGGGTCCAGCTCGGACCACTCGACCGGTGGTGGACGTGCACGAGCCGCACCCGGGACGAGGACGCCGACCGCGGGGTCGTGCTCGAGGCCGCGGCGACGCTGAGCGCCTGGCAGGTGGTGGCGCGCGCCGACACCTCGTTGCCCGGAGCCTCCCCCGCGACGATGGCCGACGACTGGGTCGTGCTCGCCGGCCAGGCCGAGGCGGTCGGAGCGCAGCTCGTGCTCGAACCGGAACCGTGGTCGAACCTGCCCACGGTCGAGCGGGCCTGCCGTTTCGTCGCCGCCGCCGGGCACCCGAACGGCGGCCTGCTCATCGACGCCATGCACGCGCTCCGCGGCGGTTCCACCCTCGCGTCGATCCGGCAGGGGGTCGCACCGGGGGTCCTCGCGGCCGTCGAGCTGAGCGACGGACTGCTGCACACCCCGAGCGGGATGACCCTCGCCGAGGAGTCCCGCACGGCGCGGTACCTGCCCGGTGCCGGGGCGTGGGACCTGCCCGGCTTCGTGCGGACCGTGCGCGAGCTCGGGTTCGACGAACCGTGGGGCGTCGAGGTCCGGACCCCGGCGCACCGGGCGATGCCCGTCCGCGACGCGCTCCGGACGGCCGTCGCCGCCACCCGCGCGGTGCTCGACGCCGCTGACGCGTTCGGCGCGCCGGCCGCCCCGGCGATGCCCTCGACACCCGCACCGACGTCTGCGGTGGACTTCGAGCCACCGCACACCAGCCGGCACGACCCGACGCACGGAGCCCGCCGTCGGGACGCCGACACAGGGACGCCCGCGTAGATTCCTGGACATGACCGATCAGGCAGCACACGACGACGACCTGCTCCGCCGTTCCCAGGAGTCCATCGACGAGGCCAAGGCCGCCGCGGCCGAGGTGGTCGAACCGGAAGAGGACGAGCTCATCGAGGAAGACGCACCCGTGGCCGACCACGCGGTGCCCACCGACGGCCCCGCGCCGGCGGCCTGACCCCGTCCTGGATCGAACAGGACCCCCGCACGGACGAGATCGCCGGGCGACCATCGAGGTCGCCCGGCGATTCTTCTTGCCGCTCGTGTGACGATCCGCTCACTCGGCACGTCTCACCAGTGGACCCACCGGTGGCGCTTCGGCGAGCCCGGTGCGGGGCTGCGTGGTCGGTCTCCCTGAACCGGCTGGTCACGTGCCCCGGCGACGGTCCGTGCGCTCCCTGATCCAGCGTGCGGGCCGTCGGGTCTGTCGGCCCGTCGAGCGGTCAGGCGTCCGGGCCGTCCCGGTCAGGCATCCGGGCCGTCTCGGTCAGTCGTCGTCCTCGTCGGCGAGGAAGTCCGCGTACCGGACCTCGGTCTCCGTGGTGCCGCCGCTCGGTTCGACGGTCCGTTGCGACAGGTCGTCCCCCGTGATCGCGACGCGTTCTGCGGCCGTGTAGGGCGGCAGGTACTTGCTCGAGTTCATCCTCGGAGCCCCCTTCGTCCCGGCGAACGTAACAGCCGACGGCCGCTCGTGGTCAGCGGTGCCGATACTGTCCCCCGCGCAGGCTCCGGACGGGGGACGGATGTTCGCCACCGGCGGACCCGATGCGCACGCATGTGGGCCCGAAGGCGAGACCCGGGTCAGGACTCACGCACGACGTCATCCGGGTCCTTGTCCACGCGCCACCCACGCCAGGACGGCTGCCGGAGCCGTCCGTCGCCGGTCCACTCGGCGAACTCGACCTCACCGACGCGCTTCGGTGTGACCCAGTGCGCATCGCGCGCGTCAGGCCGTGGGACGTCGACGAACGGCGGGGTCTTCCGTTCCAGCGGTGCGAGGACACCGGCGATCTCGTCGAGGTCACGGTCACGGAACCCGGTGCCGACCTTGCCGACGTACTCCAGCCCGTCGGGGCCGGGCACCCCGAGCAGCAGCGACCCGATCCCACCGGCACGCCGACCGCTGCCCGGTTTCCAGCCGCCGACGACGACTTCCTGCGTGGCGTGGTGCTTGAGCTTCAGCCAGGCCTCGGACCGCCGGCCCTCGGCGTACTTCGACGACCGCTTCTTCGCGACCACGCCCTCGAGTCCCTGCTCGCGCGATGCAGCCAGCACCGCGTCGAGGTCGCCCTGCACCGCCGGCGGCACGTCGATCGCACCGCCGGGTTCCACGACCGTCTCGAGTGCCTGTCGCCGGGCGTCGTAGCCGAGCCGCGTGAGCTCGTGCCCGTCCGCCTCGAGCACGTCGAACAGCAGGAACCGCACGGGCGTCGTCTCCTGCGCACTCCGGACCTCACGCGCCTTCGTCAGGCCCATGCGGTTCTGGAGCAGCTGGAACGAGGGGCGGCCACGATCGTCGACGGCCACGATCTCACCGTCGAACACGCCGTCCACACCGGCCCGCTCGCCCAGTTCCTGCAGCTCGGGGTACTGGGCCGTCAAGTCGTTGTCGTTGCGGCTGCGCAGGGTCACCGACCCGTCGCGGACCGTCGCCAGCGCGCGCACCCCGTCCCACTTCATCTCGAAGGCCCAGTCCGCCGGATCCAGCCGCGGCTCGCCCTTGGCCAGGGTCGCCTGCATCGTCCGGCGCTCCGACGGCGGGGTCTCGGCGTCCGCGGCCCCGCTGATCCGTCGCTGCCCGGCGCGGTGCGCATCGCCGTGCCCGTCCGACGGCCGGTCCGCCCGTCGCGCCACCTCCGGCCCGGCAGAGCCGGCGCCCTCCGCCAGCCGTTCGGGTTGCTCCTTCGTGCGGTGGATGAGCCAGTTCTTCTCGTCCCCGCCGCCACGGCCGCGGGTGTGCAACAGCGCGA
Source organism: Curtobacterium sp. ME12 (assembly GCF_903970855.1). Lineage (NCBI taxonomy): Bacteria > Bacillati > Actinomycetota > Actinomycetes > Micrococcales > Microbacteriaceae > Curtobacterium > Curtobacterium sp. ME12. The sequence continues at coordinate 6,348 of NZ_CAJCKD010000058.1, read as the reverse complement.
GGCGGCGAGCGCCGCCGGCCCGACCGTGCAGTGTGACGATGACCTCCTGCCCCTCGCGCCACTTCTCGAGCTCGTAGGTGCCGTCGTCCCAGATCGTGACCGTGCCGCCGCCGTACTCGTCCTTCGGGATCGTGCCCTCGAACACCCCGTACTCGAGCGGGTGGTCCTCGGTCTGCACGGCGAGGTGGTTCTTGCCGGGGTCGGTCGGCTCGCCCTTCGGCAGGGCCCAGCTCACCAGCACCCCGTCGTGTTCGAGCCGGAAGTCGTAGTGGTCGCGGGTGGCGTGGTGCTCCTGGATGACGAAGGTCGGTGTGCCGTCCTTCCGCACGGTGGGTGCACCCTCGGGCACGGGCTCCGGCGTCTTCGAGGCGTCCCGCTTCGCCCGGTAGGCGGCGAGCCGGTCACGTGCGGGCTGCTCGGCGTCGTTCGCGCGCTCGGTCCGGTCGCTGTCCCAGTGACCGTGGTCGTCGCGCCCGACGGCCAGCGAGGCGGAGGCGACCGGGTGCAGGAAGTCCCCACGGGCCTCCAGGCGTTCGAGGACCTCGTCCAACGTGAGCTGCGCGAGCCCGCGTTCCTCGAGTTCCTTCCAGGTGCGGGGTGCTGCGACCGTCGGCCGCTCGCGGCCGCGCAGCGAGTACGGGGCGATGGTCGTCTTGTTGCCGTTGTTCTGCGACCAGTCGACGAAGACCTTGCCCTTCCGCTCGGCACGGCTCATCGACGACAGCACCAGGTCCGGCAGGTCCGTCTCGAGGGCCTTGGCCAGCTCGTGGGCGACGTCGGAGACCTGCGCGGTCGTCGTTCTGCCGTCGAGGGCCGCGTACAGGTGGATGCCCTTGGAGCCGGAGGTCACCGGGTACGGGTCGAGCCCCATGCCGTGCAGGATCTCGCGTGCGGCCACGGCGACCTCGACGCACTCGGGCAGCCCGACGCCGTCGCCCGGGTCGAGGTCGAGGACGAGCCGGTCGGGGTTCTGCTGCGCGCCGCGGGGACCGAACCGCCACTGCGGGACGTGCAGTTCGAGCGCGGCCTGCTGCGCCATCCACACCAGGGTCGGCAGGTCGTCGACGATCGGGTACTCGTTGTCGTGCTCCGAGTGGTGGATGGTGTGGTGCCGCACCCAGTCGGGAGCCGAGTCGGGCAGGTTCTTCTCGAAGAAGACCTTGCCCTCGACACCGTTGGCCCAGCGCTTCCGGGTCACGGGACGGTCCTTGACGTGCGGGATCATCCACGGCGCGACCCGCTCGTAGTACTCGATCACCCGACCCTTCGTGGTGCCGGTCTCGGGGTAGAGCACCTTGTCGGTGTTCGTGAGCGCGAGCCGCCGGTCGCCGACGAGGACGACGGTCTTGCGCGAGGCGGGACTCACAGCGCCACCCCGGTCGCTCCCGCCACCGTCAGGGTCGTGCCGGACGTGTACGACGACTCGGGCCCGGCCAGGTGGACGTAGGCGCTGCCCAGCTCGACGGGTTGGGCGGGACGGCCGAACGGGGTGTCCTGGCCGTACGCCGCGATCTCGTCGCCCGGGTAGCTGATCGGCTGCAGGGGCGTCCACACCGGGCCGGGCACCACCGTGTTGGCCCGGATGCCCTTGCTCGCGAGCTGTCGCGCGAGCCCGTTCGTGTAGGTGATGATCGCGGCCTTCGTCGCGGCGTAGTCGATCATGCGGTCCTGCGGCTGGTACGCCGACACGGAGCTGGTCGTGACGATCGAGCTGCCCGGCGCCATGTGCGGGACGGCAGCCCGGACGAGCCAGAACAGCGAGTACAGGTTGACCTTCATCGTGCGGTCGAAGTCCGCTGTGCTCTGTACGGTGATGTCCTCGTGCACCTGCTGGTGACCCGCGACCAGCACGAGCGCGTCGAGCCCGCCGAGCTCGCTCACGGCGTCCTGCACCAGGACGTCGCAGAAGGCCTCGTCCGTCAGGTCGCCGGGGAGCAGCACCGCCTTGCGTCCGAGGTCACCGATGACGTCGCGGACCTGTTCGAGGTCCTCGCGCTCCTCGGGCAGGGCGTTCAGGGCGACGTCGGCGCCCTCCTTCGCCATCGCGATCGCCGCAGCGCGCCCGATGCCCGAGTCCGCCCCCGTGACGAGCACCCGGTACCCGCGCATCCGCCCGGTGCCCAGGTAGCTCGTCTCGCCGTGGTCGGGGGCGGGGTCCATCGCACTCGCCAGCCCGGACCCCTGCTGGGTCTGCGCGGGGAACGGCGGACGGGGGAACTGGTCGCGCGGGTCCTGCTTGTCGAGCTGGCTCATGGGCCCATCGTGCTCGCGCCGGCCTCGCGGTGGTCCAGCGAACCGGACATCCGTGGAACGATCCCCCGGACGGCGGACCTGTGGAGGAACCGACGGCTCCGGGCACGCACGCGTGCGGGCGGGCATCATGTGCGCATGAGGTCGATCTGGAAGGGCTCCATCGCGTTCGGGCTCGTCAACGTGCCCATCAAGGTCTACGCGGCCACCGAGACGCACGACGTGTCCCTGCACCAGGTCCACGACGAGGACAAGGGACGCATCCGGTACAAGCGGGTGTGTGAGTTCGGCCACGAGGTCGAGTACGCGGACATCCAGCGTGCCTACGACGACGGTGACAAGACCGTGGTGCTCACAGCGGACGACTTCAAGCAGCTCCCCGAGGAGCAGTCGCACGAGGTCGAGGTGCTCGAGTTCGTGCCCGTCGAGCAGGTCGACCCGATGATGTTCGAGAAGACCTACTACCTCGAGCCCGACTCGCGCTCGCCGAAGGCGTACGTGCTGCTGCGCGAGACCCTGGCGAAGACCGACCGCCTGGCGATCGTGCAGTTCACCCTGCGGCAGAAGACGCGGCTCGGGGTGCTCCGGGTGCACGACGAGGTCATCCTGCTGCAGGGGCTGCTCTGGGGTGACGAGGTCCGCGCCGCCGACTTCACGACCCTCGACACGACGGTGAAGGTCAGCGCCAACGAGCTGAAGATGTCGTCCTCGCTCGTCGAGAGCATGTCCACCGACTTCGACCCCGACCGCTACACCGACTCCTACCAGGAGGAACTGCAGCAGCTGATCGACGCCAAGCTCGAGGCGGGCGACGACATCGACACCGAGAAGACCTTCGGCGCGCAGGACGACGAGGACGACGACGAGGGCGGTGACGTGCTCGATCTGATGGCCGCCCTGCGTGCGTCCGTCGACAAGAAGCGGACAGGAGGCTCGGGGTCGCGTTCGTCGTCGACCTCACGGTCGTCGTCGGGTTCCGCCTCGGGCACGTCCGGCTCGGGCAGGAAGGCGCCGGCGAAGAAGGCGCCAGCCAAGAAGGCTGCCGACAGTGCGGCCGAGAAGGCTCCCGCGAAGTCGGCACCGAAGAAGGCCACCGCGAAGAAGGCGCCGGCGAAGAAGCCGGCCGCCAAGAAGCAGGCGAGCTGACGGCTCAGGCCGCTGTCGACCCGCCGCCCGCCAACCGTTCCAGCACGGTGAACGCCTCGGCGTGCACGTCGCGCAGGGCGCTCCACCCGGCACCGGTGTCGATCCGCTCCGGGTGCTCGACGGGCACCGCGTACCCGTGTTGTGCCCTCGGCACCGGGTCGCCCGGCAGCCGGAGCTCCTGGGTGAAGGCACCGTTCCCCGCCTCGAAGGTCAGGGTGTGCGACGCGACGTTCCGGCCCCAGTCCGCGGACGGCCACGACATGAACGCGACGTGCCGCATCCCCTCGGCGGGATCGGTCGCCGAGACGTAGCAGCCGTGGTGGTCCTCGCCCGGGGACAGGATCGTGTACGTGCCGTTGTCCCGGTACACGAGCAGCGCCTCGGCGAAGGGCTTCGGCGCGTACATCGCGGTGTACCGCAGGGCGTGCGCGGCGATCGGCGGACCCAGCGGGACCGAGACGGCGTTGGCGGCGGTGTTGACGGACATCACCGACACCGTCGACCATCGAGCTGGACAAGCGGTGCGCTCCGCCGGAGGACTCGTTCAGCCGGCCGACGACCGGTCGTTCGCTCCGTCGGCGTCACGCTCGGTCCGCCGCAGGCCGAAGGGCAGGGCGGTCCACAGTGCCGCCGTGCCCACGAAGACCGCGACCCCGCCGATCACGCCTCCGGCGCCACCGAGCACCACGTCGAAGACGAAGTAGACCGTCCCCGAGAAGAGCAACGCGCTCGCGATGAGTGCGGCGAGCAGGATGACGTTGCCGACTCGGACCAGGTCGTGCTTCTGTCGCTGCCGGAAGACCAGCCGGTGCGTCGCCACGGCCGACAGCGCCACGACGGTCACGACGACGGCGAGGACGACCAGCACGAGGTAGACCGTCTCCTGCCGGTCGGACAGGCTGGTGAAGCGCTGTTGGAACGGCAACGTCAGCAGGAACCCGGCGAGGATCTGTGTCCCGGTCTGCACGATCCGGAGCTCCTGCTGGATGTCGACCCAGTTCCGGTCCCACCGTTCCGTCGGCGTCTCGTGCCGGCCGCGCTCGGTCTCGCTCATACCGCGAACCTACCCACTGGCGCGTCGACGACCGACGAGCTGTGTCACGAGCCGGAAACACGGGTCCGGGACACTGGTCGCATGACTCCACAAGAGCCTGGGAGCCTGCAGTCGTCATCCGAGACCGCAGGCCCGCCCGTCACCGTCTCCGTCACCCGACTGGTCGAACCCGATCGCATCCCCGAGGTCACCCGCTGGGTGCAGTCCGGGGTGAACCTGGCGAACCGCTACCCCGGCTTCCTCGGCTCGGGGTGGGTGCGGTCCACCGCGCAGTCCCGCGAGTGGCACATGCTCTACCGGTTCGCCGACCACGACTCCCTGGCCACGTGGGAGAACTCCGACGACCGGCTGCGCTGGCTCGACCTGGGCCGTGACCTGGTGGTGGAGTCCCGCGTCGAGAAGCGCACCGGCATCGAGGGCTGGTTCGACGTCCCGCAGGACGCCCCGGCCTCGAGCGCTCCCCCGCGGTGGAAGCAGTCCGTGAGCATCTGGCTCGGCTTCTTCCCGGTGAACCTCGCGTTCACCTACCTGACGGCCTGGCTCGTCCCCGCGTTCACGCACGTCGCGATCCTGCCCCGGGTGCTCATCACGACCGTCGTGCTCACACCGATCATGACGTTCTGGGTGCTGCCGTTCGTGACGAAGCTGATCCGTCCGTGGCTGCTCGCTCCGCCGAGGCAGCGACGACAGCGGGCCCGGCAGCCGCGCGGCTAGACCGACTGGCCGCTACGGGTTCCCGAGGACCGACAACTGGTCGAGCCGTTCGAGGATGACGCCCTCGCGCAGCGCCCACGGGCAGATCTCGAGGGCCGGCAGGTCGAAGATGTCCAGGCACGCCTCGGCGACGAGCGCCCCGGGCACCACCTGGTGCGCGCGGCTCGCCGAGACGCCCGGCAGCGCCGCGAGTTCGTCGACCGACATCGTGAGCAGCTCCGGCAGCCGCTGCCGCAGCACGTCGCCGTCGAGGGCGCGGGGCACGAGCGGTCCGGCGGCGGACGGCGCGGCCCCGCAGATCCGGGCGATCGACCGGAACGTCTTCGACGTCGCCACCGCTCGGTCCGGGCGGCCCGAGCGGAGCAGCCGTCCGGCGTCCCGGGCGATCTCCACGCGGATCTCGTGGCGGATGCGGCGGACGTCGTCCTCGGTCGGGGTGCCGGCCGCGAAGTAGGAGCGCGCCAGGCGTGCGGCGCCGATCGGCATCGACCACGCGACGTCCGGTGCCTCGTCGGCACCGCCGGCGATCTCGAGCGAGCCACCGCCGATGTCGAAGACCGCCAGACGACCGGCGGACCACCCGAACCACCGTCGGACGGCCAGGAACGTCAGCCGCGCTTCGTCGGAGCCGGACAGCACGGCCAGCTCGACCCCGGTGGACGACTCGACGTGGGCGAGCACGGCCTCGGAGTTGCCGGCGTCGCGCACCGCCGAGGTGGCGAACGCGAGCATGTCCTCGCAGCCGCGTTCCTCGGCGACGCGGACGGCGTCGGCGACGAAGGTGGTCAGGGCGTCGATCCCCTGCTGCGTCACCGCGCCCGAGGCGTCGAGGTGCTCGGCCAGCCGCAGCGGCTGCTTGAACGAGGACGCCGGCAGCGGCGCGGCGCCGCCGTGGGCGTCCACCACGAGCAGGTGGCCGGTGTTGGACCCGATGTCGAGGACTCCCACGCGCATGCCACAACGCTAGCGGGCCACCGGGACGGTTCGACACGGGAGGCGCGGGTCACGCCCGCAGGAACGCCTCCAGCTCGGTGGTGGTCGGGTACGAGGCCTGTGCGCCCGGCCCGGTCGCGGCGTACGCCCCGACCCCCACCGAGAGCGGTAGAGCGTCGTGTGGGGGACGAGTGCCCCCGTCCCTGGAGAGGGCGTCGGGTTGGGCATCACGCGTGGAGACGCCGTGCTAC
>NZ_CAJCKD010000057.1:0-13812 GCF_903970855.1 Curtobacterium sp. ME12 | reverse complement strand
TCTCAGCGCCGATGGTACTGCAAGGGGGACCTTGTGGGAGAGTAGGACGCCGCCGGACTTAACGTGAAGAACCAGGGAACCCCTGACCAGTACTGGTCAGGGGTTTTCTGCGTTCTACGGCCCGTCCACAGGGCAGGTTGGAGGGACAGGCTCCGCGGTAGGGTTGTCGGGTCATGACTGCGCCATTCACCACTGCCTCCGGCTCCGACATCCGCGTCCGCTTCTGCCCGAGCCCGACGGGGACCCCGCACGTGGGGCTCATCCGCACCGCGCTCTTCAACTGGGCCTACGCCCGGCACACCGGCGGCAAGCTCGTGTTCCGCATCGAGGACACCGACGCCGCCCGCGACAGCGAGGAGTCGTACGCGCAGATCCTCGATGCACTCCGCTGGCTGCGGCTCGACTGGGACGAGGGCGTGGACGCCGGTGGTGAGCACGGACCGTACCGGCAGTCCGAGCGCACCGCGATCTACGACGACGTGATCGCGAAGCTCAAGGAGTCGGGCCACATCTACGAGTCCTTCGTCACGCCGGACGAGATGGAGGCCCGCAACAAGGCCGCGGGTCGTGACCCGAAGCAGGGCTACGACAACCACGAGCGCGACCTGTCCGACGCTGAGCGCCAGGCGTTCCGGGACGAGGGCCGGGAGCCGGCGCTCCGTCTGCGCGTCCCCGACCGCGACCTGAGCTTCGACGACCTGGTGCGCGGCGAGATCACCTTCAAGCAGGGCACGTTCCCCGACTTCGTGGTGGTCCGCCCGAACGGCAAGCCGCTCTACACGTTCACGAACCCGGTGGACGATGCCCTGATGGGCATCACCCACGTGCTCCGGGGTGAGGACCTGCTGTCGTCGACCCCGCGCCAGATCGCGCTGTACGAGGCGCTGTACGAGATCGGCCTCGCGCCCTCCATCCCCGTGTTCGGGCACCTGCCGTACGTGATGGGGGAGGGTAACAAGAAGCTCTCGAAGCGTGACCCCGAGTCGAACCTGTTCCACCACCGTGCCGCCGGCATGATCCCGGAGGGACTCGTCAACTACCTGGCGCTGCTGGGATGGTCGATCGGCGCCGACCGCGACGTGTTCTCGATCGACGAGATGGTCGCGGCGTTCGACGTCACCGACGTGAACCCGAACCCGGCCCGCTTCGACCACAAGAAGGCCGAGGCGATCAACGGGGACCACATCCGTCTGCTGGCGCCGGAGGACTTCCGATCGCGTCTGCTGCCGTACTTGTCGGAGTTCATCAGCGACCCGGCGACCCAGGAGCAGCTCGAGGTCCTGACCAAGGCGGCTCCGCTCGTGCAGGAGCGAATGCAGCTGCTCGGCGAGGCACCGGCGATGCTCGGCTTCCTGTTCACCTCCGACGCCGACCTGGTGGTCGAGGACGACGCGCTGGCCTCGCTCAAGGGCGACACGGCAACGGTCCTGACGGCGAGCACCGCCGCGCTCGAGGGTGTCCAGGACTGGACCACCGAGGCCATCGAGGGTGCGCTCCGCGCAGCCCTCATCGACGAGCTCGGCCTGAAGCCCCGCGTCGCCTTCGGCCCGCTGCGCGTGGCGGTGTCCGGACGCCGGATCAGTCCGCCGCTGTTCGAGTCGATGGAGATCCTGGGCAAGGAGTCCACCCTGACCCGGCTCCGCGCCCTCGCGGCGCGCTGACCTGCCATGGGCAGCACGGAGCACGCCGACCCGGTCGTGCACGACGTCGCGGTCATCGGCGCCGGTCCGGCCGGGCTGAGCGCTGCGCTCAACCTGGTCCGGGCGAAGCGCACCGTGCTGCTCGTCGACGCGAACCGTCCCCGGAACGCCGCGACGCTGCGGTCGCACGGGTTCCTGACGCGGGACGGGATCTCGCCGCTCGAACTCCGGAAGCTCGGGCGGACCGAGGTCGAGGGGTACCCGGAAGCGACGGTCGTCCAGTCCGTCGTCGATCTGGTGGCCCCGGACGCCGACACGGACACCTGGCGGGTGCACGGCTCGTGGCGCGGCACCGAGCTCGAGGCCCTCGCCCGGACGGTGGTCGTGGCGACGGGGCTGCGTGAGGAGTTCCCCTCGCTGCCGATGCTCCGTGCGTTCTACGGCACGGCTGTGCACAGCTGCGTCGAGTGCGATGCGTACGACAAGGCCGGACAGCCGCTCGCGTTCATCTGCGAGACCGACGACCTCGTCGACCGCGCACTGCTCATCGCGGCGTGGACCGACGACCTGATCGTCTACACGAACGGGGTGGCGCCCCTCGATGCCCCGGGTCGCGCTCGGCTGTCGGCCGCTGGGGTCGTCGTGGACGAGCGGGTCGTGGAGGGCCTCGAGGGCGATCGCTCCGGGATGACCGGCGTCAGGCTCGCCGACGGCCACGTCGAGCCCCGGACGGGTGGGTTCGTGCGTCCCGTGTGGCACGCGGACCTCGACTGGCTGCGCGCGAGCGCCAGCGCTGACGCGGCCGCCGACACGCCCGAACCGCTCGAGGGGCTCCAGCGCGACACGCAAGGACTCCTCGTGGTCGACCGGGTGGGCCGGACGTCCGTCCCTGGGCTCTACGCGGTGGGAGACGTCACGCCTCCCGGGCCGGAGCAGCTCATCGTCGCCGCCGGACACGGAGCCGTGACGGCCGCCGCCGTGCACCGAGACCTGGTGGGTGGTCTCGCAGACCTCCGGGATGCTGTACAGTAGTTGATCGTGCCCCGGGTGACCGGGCCAGAAGGCCGACAGGCCTTTTGGGGTATGGTGTAATTGGCAACACAGCGGTTTCTGGTACCGTCGTTCTTGGTTCGAGTCCAGGTACCCCAGCACTCGACGAACAGCCCCCGGGACAACCCGGGGGCTGTTCTCGTTCCGGGCTGTTCTCGTTCCGGGCCGTTCTCGTTCCGGGCCGTGCTCGTTCCGAACGTCGCTTGTTCCGAGCATCCCCATCGGGGATGCAGGGTCGATCCACGGTCACACCACGGCTGATCGGGAGGTTGCGCGGAACCGCACGATCCCCGAGCCGGTCGAGCTGACGCGCGGGAGGCGCCCACGGCGGTGGTCCGGTCGTTCCGGAGGCGTACCGTCCGTGGCGGGCGCAGGCCGCGCCTCCCGGCCGGGTTGCGGTTCCCCGCACCGGGCCGTCGCCTGCTCGCGGGCGGGGAGAGCGCGGTCCTACGGTCTGAAGACCGTCGCGGGAGTCGTGGCGGTCCGCTGCTGAGCACCCGAGGTGTCATCGTGACCTCCGTCGACCCGCTGACGACCGTCGATCCCTGGAACCACCCCGCAGCCGTGCCCGCGGCGGCCGACCACTCCGTGCTGGACCGCTGGGACCGCGTGGTGGCACTCCGGGGCGACGCCGCTGCACTCGCGGGGGACGGCCGTCCGTACACCTACGCCGAAGCGGACCGGGCCTCGCGCGCGCTGGCTGCAGCCCTGGCCGTGACGCTCCGACCCGACGACCACAGCGGCGCCGGCGTCGGCGACGCCCCGGGCGGGGCCTCGAAGCCGGTCGGGCTGATGGCGGGACAGTCGACCGAGGCCGTGATCGGCATCTTGGCGCTGGTGCGTGCCGGACGGACCGTGGTGGTGCTCGACGACCACCTGCCCGCCGCACGCCTGGTGCACGTGGCCCGCCTCGCCGGCGTCGACGAGATCCTGGCCGACGCCGAGCGTGCGGTGCTGGCCGCCGACGTCGTCGCTGAACGGGACGGCCGGGTGCACGCACTCGGCGAGCTGCTGGACGCGAGCGAACCCGGCGCGGCTCCGTCGTTGGACACCGCCCGGGCGCAGCCCGGTGGGCGGGACCCCTTCGCCATCGTCTTCACCTCCGGCTCGACCGGCATGCCGAAGGGCGTGGTCCTGACGCACCGGCAGCAGATCGCCAACGCGGAGCAGGACGCGGCCGCACTCGGCCTGGGCCCGGGCGATCGGCTCGGTGTCGTCCTGCCGCTGTCGTTCGCGGCCGGGCTCCTGTTCTCGTTCGACACCTTGCTCTGCGGCGGCACCATCGTGCTGCTCGAACCGCGTGAACTCGGTGTCGAGCGGCTGCTCGGGCGGTTCCGGGACGACGACGTGAACGTGCTCGTCTGCACCCCGCACCTGCTGCGCTCGATCATCGGGTCGCAGAACGCGCCCGGGTCGCACGGAACGGCCGCCGGGACCGCACCGGTGCTCGGCGGCCTGCGCTTCCTGATGACCACGGGCGAGTCCGTCACCGGCGCGGACCTCGCCGCGGCCCGACCCCACCTGGACCCGGACACGCTGCTCCTGAACGCCTTCGGCTCCAGCGAGACCGCCTGCGTCGCGTACTGCCCGGTGGCCCCGGGGGAGCCGGTGCCTGAGGGCGTCGTGCCCGCCGGGTGGCCGTTGCCCGGCAAGACGGTGCTCGTGCTCCGTGAGGACGGCAGCCCTGCCGACCCGGGGGAGACCGGCGAGCTCGTCGTGGTCTCCGACGCCCTGACCGCGGGCTACTGGGGCGCGCCGGAGAAGACCGCCGAACGGGCCGGACGCACCGGTGAGGCCGAAGCCGGTGCCGGGATCCCCGTCGGGACCCCGAGCTGGCGGCAGGGCGACCTGGCACGCATCGACCCCGACGGCCGGCTCGTGCTGCTCGGCCGATCCGACGACGCCGTGAAGGTCCGCGGCTACCTGGTCGAGCCGAGTGAGGTCGAGGCGGCGCTCCGCGCGGTCCCCGAGGTGCACGACGCGGTCGTGACGGCGCAGGTCGACCCCGGTTCCGTCACCCGGCTCGTCGCCTACGTGGTCGGTCGCCCGGGGCACCGCACCCCGGCACCGGGCGCGCTCCGACGGGCGCTCCGTGCGCGGCTGCCCGAGTACATGGTGCCGGCGTCGATCGTGCCGATGACCGAACTGCCGCGGAACGAGCGGGGCAAGGTCGACCGCGCCGAACTCCCCGGGGCACCGAGCGTCGAGACCGAGATGGCCGAGGGCGAGTACGACCAGTGGGAGCTCGTCGTGGGGCAGATCTGGGCTGAGGTGCTCGGCCTGCGCGGTGTGCACCTGGACGAGGACTTCTCCGCGCTCGGGGGCGACTCGCTCTCGGCCGAGGAGATGCTCGCCGTCGTGCAGGACCGGCTCGGCGTCGACCTGCGGTCCTCGGACGTGCTGCAGCACCCCACGCTCCGGGCGTTCGCCCGACGGGTGCGCAGCGGCACGACGGCGCTGCCGAGCCACCCCGACGTGGTCAAGGTGTCCGGCGCGCGCGAATCCGGCCGTCCCCCCGTGTTCTGCTTCGCCGGCGGCGGAGCGCTCGCGCTGACGTTCCTGCCGTTGTCCCGCTACCTGCCCGAGCACGACGTGTACGCGTTCCAGCAGCACGGCCTCGAGCGTCGGGGGATGCCGGACTGGAGCATCCAGGCCAGCGGCCGCCGGTACGTCGCCCTGATGCGCATCGTGCAGCCACGCGGACCGTACCTGCTGGTCGGCCACTCGCTCGGTGGGCTGATCGCGCTCGAGATCGCCCGACTGCTCACCGAGAGCGGCGAGCAGGTCGAGCACGTCGCGCTGCTGGACACCTACCTGCCGCGGACGGGCGCTGAGGGGGTCCGACAGCAATTCGGCCGGCTCGAGCCGCGCGAGCACCGGAACCCCGCAGTCCGCGCCGCCGGCGAGCGCCTCGCCGGGGCCGTCCGGCGGGTCATGCCCACGGGCATGTCGTGGGGCGACCACGTCGCGAAGCGGATGCGCGCCTACAGCGCCGGTGTGCTGCGGCACGGCGGCCAGAAGGACTTCGACGCCTTCTTCGACCAGGCCGAGCTCGTCACCCGGCGGCACCACCCGACGCCGTTCCACGGGCGGGCGACGTACGTGCTCGCCGACGCGAACCCGGACGCCGCCGGCTGGTCCGCGCTGCTGCGCGGCCGGACCGAGACCGTGCGAATCGCCGCCGAGCACAGCTCGTTGCTGCGGGAACCGCACGTGGCCGACCTCGCGACGGCGCTGCGTGCGGCGTTCGCGACGGAGGGCGCGGCCCGGATCTGAGACGGTCGACGGACGGGAGGCCCGGTGCCAGCTGGCACACCTCCCTCGCAGGCTCGGTCGGCGCGCCCCGCGCAACGCTTCGCGTTGCCGCTCTGCGCGGCGCGCCCGTCCGTCCGTCGGTGCGTCCACGGCACGTGGCCGCGCGGTGTTGCGGGTTTCCGTATCCACGGCCGAGTGTCCGCAATGGACCACACCGCGCATTGACCGCCTGTCACCCCGCGACGATGGTTGGACACGCGGGGGAGAGTACCCACTCACCTGCGAAGCCGGCGGCGTCGTACCCGCGTCCCGCTGCTCGACCGACGACGGTCACCGTCGTCGATGCGTCATCCGAGGACGCGCCGCTCGTCACACGAGCCACAACCCGACAGCAACCCTGACCCGACAGGACCGCGCCCATGCCCGCACGTACCGTTCGCCCTGCAGACCCGAGGGTCTCCGTCGTCATCCCGGCGCGGAACGAGGCCCGCAACCTCGAGATCATCCTGCCGAAGCTCCCGCCGGTGTACGAGGTGATCCTGGTCGACGGCAACTCCGTCGACGACACCATCGCAGCCGCCCAGCGCGTGATGCCCGACATCCGCGTCGTCCACCAGACCCGCAAGGGCAAGGGCAACGCCCTTGCCTGCGGGTTCGAGGCCGTCACCGGCGACGTCGTCGTCATGTTCGACGCCGACTGCTCCGCCGACCCCGACGAGATCCCGCGCTTCGTGCAGGCACTCGTCGAGGGCGCCGACGTCGCGAAGGGCACCCGCTACTCGCTCGGCGGCGGGAGCGACGACATCACGATCGTCCGCAACCTCGGCAACCGCGGTCTGAACATGCTCTGCAACATCATCCTCGGCACCCGCTACAGCGACCTCTGCTACGGCTACAACGCCTTCTGGGCGGACGTCCTGCCGGCGATCGGCCTGCTGTCCTCCGAGCTGCCGAAGCCGGCCGACGGCTCGATGCTGTGGGGCGACGGGTTCGAGATCGAGACCGTGCTCACCTGCCGCTGGTCGGCCGCCGAGCTCGCGATCACCGAGGTGCCGAGCCACGAGAAGCTCCGCGTGCACGGCTCCAGCAACCTCAACGCCGTGACCGACGGCATCCGTGTGCTGAAGTCGATCATGCACGAGCGTCGCCGCGCCGCGATCGGCCGCTCAGAAGTCCGCCGTGCCGCGATGAGCGTCGTGCCGCCGGCCGAGCAGCTGGCCGCCGCGCCGCACGCCGCGGCGCCGCACGCAGCCCCGGCTGCAGCGCACGCGACGGTCCACGCGGCCGGGCACGCCCCGGCCGGCGCACCCGTCGCCGCTGTCGCCAGCCTCGAGGAGGAAGTCGCGTGACGACCGTCGCGGTCGTCATCTGCGCCTACACCCAGCAGCGCTGGGGTGACCTGCAGGACAGCGTCGAGTCGGCCAAGCGCCAGCCCGAGGGCCCCGAGGTCGTCGTCGTCATCGACCACGAGCCAGAACTCCTGGCTCGCGCCGCCGCGCGCTGGCCGGAACTCCGGGTCGTCCCGAACACCGAGGACCGCGGACTCTCCGGAGCCCGGAACACCGGTGTCGCCCTGACCGACGCCGACGTCGTCGCGTTCCTGGACGACGACGCCACCGCGGACCCCGACTGGCTCGGGCACATGCTCACCGCACTCGAGGACCCCGACGTCGTCGGCGTCGGCGGTCGGGCCACCCCGTCCTGGCCCACCGCCACCGGTGCCGGCCCCTACGCGGACGAGCTCCTCTGGATTGTCGGCTGCTCGTACCGGGGCCTGCCGGAGACCCCCGGCGACGTCCGCAACGTCATCGGGTCGAGCATGGCGTTCCGCCGCGACGCGATCCTGCTCGCCGGCGGTTTCCGCTCCGGCATCGGCCGCGTCGGCAACCAGCCGCTCGGCTGCGAGGAGACCGAACTCTGCATCCGCATCGCCCAGGCCCGTCCCGGTGCGCGGATCCGGTACGAACCGCGTTCGAACGTCTCGCACCGGGTCTCCCCGGACCGTGTGACGATGCGCTACCTGCGCCGCCGCAGCTACTACGAGGGCATCTCGAAGGCCGTGCTGAGCCGTCGGGTCGGCACCGGCGACTCGCTCGCGAGCGAGTCGACCTACCTGACCCGGGTGATCCCGGGCGCCGTGCTGCGCGAACTGCGTCACGTCGGTCGTGGCGGAGGCCTGCGGGCGTACGCCATCGCGCTCTCCGTCGTCTCGACGGTCGCGGGCTACGCCGTCGGCCGGGTCCTCGGCACCGTCGTCGTGCGGACGCCGCCCGCGCCCGCCCCGCTCCCGCAGCCGGTGGGCACACCGTGACCCGCGCGACCCTGGCGATGGTCCTCTCGCCGGTCGTGACCGGGCCGCTCGTCCCCACCTGGGACGGCGCGCTCTGGGTCGGCGAGGTGGACCGTGCCGACGTGCACGTGTCGAGCCACCGGGACGTCATCGCCCTGCAGGGATCTGCCGGGTACGGGCGAGCACGCCTGCTCGTCCGCGACCACGGCGAGCCGCTCGGCTTCGTCGAGGCCGAGATCACCGAACGCCGCCGCATCGGCGGCACCATCGATGTGCGTGCGCTGCAGCGCGCGATCCGGCCCATGCCGGCACCCGAGCGTCGGCCGGCAGCAGGTCTGGTGCTGCCGTCCGTCACCGTGGTGCTCTGCACGGACGGTGCGGCCGGCACGACCATGCGGTCGGTGCTCGCGAACGGGCACCCCGACTTCGACGTCGTCGTCGTCTCGCACGGCGCCGACGACGGCGGCGTGGCGACGGTCGACATCGGCGGACGTCGCGTCACCACCATCCCCGCGCCCGACGGCGGGCTCGCCGCCGCGCGGAACGCCGGTCTGCTCGTGGCGACCGGCGACGTCGTCGCGTTCGTGGACGAGGGCGCCATCGTGGACGGCGCCTGGATCGCCGCGATCGCCCGCGCCTTCGCGACCGACCCCGACGTCGCCTGCGTCACCGGACTCGTCCCGAGCGCCGAGCTGCGCACCCCCGCGCAGCGCTGGCACGACGACCGCACCGCGGCCGGCCGGACCGTCCGCCGTCGGGTGTTCCGCCTCGACGACACCGACGACGCACCCCCGCACCACCCCTTCGCCGCCGCTGCCTACGGCACCGGTGCGAACCTGGCCGTGCACCGTGCGACCGCGCTCCGGATCGGCGGCTTCGACACCGCCTTCGGACCGGGGACCCGCGTCGGCGCCGGCGACGACCTCGACCTCTTCACACGACTGTTGTTCGCCGGATCCGCGATCGCCGTCGAACCGGCCGCCATCGCGTGGCAGCGATCGGCGGACGACGTCGCGTCGCTCCGCGCCGCCGCTGCCGCGCACGGCCACGGACTCGGAGCCTGGATGACCAAGAACGCCATCGACCGCGAGTCGCTCACCGCATCGGTGGACGCAGCGCCCGAGGCGCTCAGCGCCTTCGCACGACTCGGCCTCGAGCAGGGCGACCGTGTGACGGACATCGCCGGCGACCAGCCCGGCACCGGTGAGGACCGCGTCCCGGACGCGGTCGACACCGAGTTCGCCGCCACCCGGCGGCGACTGCGCGGGGTCGAACGTCGCTCGGTCCTGGCGGCGCCGTTCCTCGCACTCACCGAACGGCTGCGTGGCGGCGGCACCATCGACCGGAACGCCCGCGGCCGTCACGAGCTCCGGCACGGCCTGGCCTCGGCCGGTCCGGCCCGCCCGGCCGCGGTGGACGCCATGAGCCCGGTCGCGCGGCTCACCGCAGCGGCGATCGTCGTCCTGACGCTCCTCGTCGCCGGGGTCGCGGCGCTCGCCGGACTCCCGGTCCTGCGGGGGAGTGCGATCGGCGTGTACCTGTTCGCGCTGCTCGGCGTCGCCCCGCTGCTGCTCGTCCGCCCGATGCCGTTGGCCCGGTTCAGCGTCTTCGCGGTCACGGCGTCGCTCGTCGGGACGATCGCCATCGGCTACACGATGGCGACCTTCCAGCTCTGGAACCCCACCGCACCGTTCGTCGGTGTCGTCGTGCTCACCGCGGTCGCCCTCGCCGTCGCCGTGCCGCGGGACGTCGCCGAACTGCAGCGGGCGCGCCTTGCGCCGGTTGCCGAGGGGGCAACCGCCGGCCGCTGGACCACCACCCACACCGTCACGGCCGGCTCGGTCGTCGGGCTGCTCATCATCGTCATCGCCGCGCTCACACACATCGGCGACCCGGTACCGGACGGGCTGTTCGGCTCGCTCGGCCCCGGCCTGGTCGTCGGACTGGCGATCGTCGTCGCCGCTGCCGTCGTCGCCCTGGTGCGCGGCCGCGGACTCGCGATCCCGGTCGTCGTGCTCGGTGGGGCGGTCCAGCTCGCGCAGGCCATCACCTACGGCATGCCCACCGTCATGGCGGCCGCCCGCCACATCGGCGTGCTCGAGTACATCCGACGCTGGGGCTCGACGAACCCGGCCGCCGACATCTTCCAGACGTGGTCCGGGCTGTTCGCCGGCGGCGCCTGGGCCGCGGACGTCGGCGGGATCGACAACGCGATGACCATCGCCGCGTGGGTCCCCGTCCTGCTGGCCTTCAGCACGACGATCGCCGTGGGGGTCCTCGCCGCCAACTGGCTGCCGGGCAACCGCCGCCCCTGGATCGCGGCGTTCCTGACCGCGATGACCGGCTCGCTCAACACGACGTACTTCTCGCCGCAGTCGGTGGGCATCCTGATGTCCCTGGTGATCCTCGTGCTGGCCGTCGGCCCGCTGCGACGCACCGCCGCGACCGATGCGGACGGCGTCCGCTCGACCGTGCTGCGGGCACGCCGCGTGGGCCTGTCCCGGATCATCGCCATCACCGTGATCGGCATCGTACTGGTCGTCACCCACCAGATCTCGCCGTACCTGACGGTCGCCGCACTCGTGACGCTCATCGTGTTCCGGCTGCTCCGACCCTGGTGGCTCCCGATCGTGGTGCTCGTGCCGGCCGTCGGCTTCGCCCTGCTGAACGACGACATCCTCGGGAAGTTCCTGTCCCTCGGGGCCGTCGGCAAGGTGCTCGACAACGTGCAGCCGCCGTCGCACGACATGACCGTCCTGCCGAAGCCGCTCGTCACCCGGCTCGCGTTCGACATCCCCGCAGCGGCGCTCGTGGTGCTCGGCCTCGTCGCCCTGATCACGGTGCTGATGCGCCGGGACCGCGTGCACTGGGGGCTGCTTGCCACGGCCGCGAGCCCGATCTCGCTGCTCGTCGCGACGAACTACGGCCAGGAGGGCATCTTCCGCGTCGTGCTGTTCGCCACACCGTGGATCGCGATCCTGGCTGCGGGGCTCCCGATGCCCAGCGGCCGGTTGGCTCCCGTCGGTCGCCTCCTCACCCGCACGATGCGACCCACGGCCGTCCAGGTCGTCGTCGCCGCAGCTGCGGTGGCCGCGATGGTCGGGGTCGGCGCCTTCGGCCAGACCGCCCTGGACTGGAACCGCGTCCCGACGCGCAGCCAGTCGGCGGCGACGCAGTTCTACGACTCCACCGCGCCGAAGGGTTCGATGATGCTGCTCACCGGGTCGGCCAACGCCGTCCCGAGCAACACCGGCGCCCGCTACTTCGACGTCGGGGCACTGTCCCGCGAGGTCCTCGGGGCGTACCCGGAGCCGCAGGGCTACGACGCCGAAGCCGACGTGTCCACGATGACCCGCCAGTTCGTCCTCGACTGGCCGGCGACGAAGTACTACGCCCTGGTCGCCGAGCCGTTCGGCGCCTACGACGAGCGCTACGGCTACCAGACCGACGCCGACTACCAGGAACTCGCGGCCGCGATGGCCGACTCGCCCTACTGGAAGCGCGTCTTCGGCTCCGGCACCACCGCCGTCTACGAACTGACCCGGGAAGGGCTGGCACATGCCACGAACTGAGCACGACACGGTCCGGACCTCCCGGCGGACGCGGCGCATCGGCGCCGCGTCCGCCGCGGCGGTGCTCGGCCTCGTGGCGTTCGTCGTCCCGACGCTCACCGCGACCGGTGGAGCGGCGCTCGCCGACACCACGACCGGACAGTCGTCGGCGTCGGGGGCCGCCGCCGGTGCGGACTGCAGCGCCGGCCGGGTGCTCACGATGGTGGCGCACGCCGACGACGACCTGCTCTTCTCGGGCACCGAACTGCGCGCCGACGTCGACGCGGGCAAGTGCGTCCGCTCCGTCGTCGTGACGGCGGGCGACGCCGGTAAGCCCGCCTGGTACTGGCAGGCCCGTGAGGACGGCCTGATGGCCTCGTACGCCGAGATCGCCGGCGTCGACGTGGACTGGACCACCGGTCAGGTCGTCGTGGCCGGGAAGACCCTGCGCACGGAGACACTGGCGACGCATCCCGAGCTCAGCCTCGTGTTCCTCGAGCTGCCGGACGGGAACATCGACGGGTCGGGCTTCGCGGCCACCGACGACGAGAGCCTCGAGAAGCTCTACGAGGGCCACATCCCGACGATGCACACCGTGGGCGGGGCATCGCAGCCGACATCGTACTCGCTGACGTCCCTGCGCGCGACCTTCGCCGGGCTCGTCACCGGGTACGCGCCCACCGAGATCCACACCCTCGACCACGGCGGCACGTACGGCGACGGCGACCACAGCGACCACCACACCGTCGCGTACCTCGCCGACGAGGCCCAGGCGACGTACACCGCGGCCCACACCTTCACCGGGTACCTCGGGTACCCGATCGCGAACCGCCCCGCGAACCTCAGCGCCGCGCAGGCCGCCGCGAAGGCGGCCGCGTTCTTCGCCTACGCCGCGTACGACGGTGAGACCTGCGGTTCCACGTCCGCCTGCGCATCGCGCCCGGAGGGCTCCTGGCTGAGCCGGCAGTACGCCGTCGGCTCGTCGGCCGAGCCCCCGACCGACCCCACCGACCCGACCGAACCGCTGCCCGCGCAGGGCACCGACGTCACCGCCGGTGCGACCGTCACCGCGAGCGCCGAGAACCCGGCGGACGGCCAGACGGCCGTCAAGGCCGTCGACGGAGTGGTGAGCGGGTACCCCGACGCCCCGACCGCCGAGTGGGCAGCTCCGTGGGGCGGCGTCGGCACCTGGATCCAGCTGGGCTGGGCAGCCGGCACGACCCTGCACGAGATCGACCTCGCCGACCGTCCGAACGGCGACGACCAGGTCACCGGCGGCACGCTGACGTTCTCCGACGGTTCGAGCGTCGCGGTCCCGTCGCTCGACAACGGCGGCGCCGTGCAACGCGTCACGTTCAGCGCCCGGCAGGTCAGCTGGGTGCGGTTCACGGTCGGTTCGGTCAGCGGCACGACCCGGAACGTCGGCCTCGCCGAGATCCGGGCCTTCCGGCCAGCGGACACGACGCCGACACCGACACCGACACCGACGCCCACCCCCACGCCGACCCCGACGCCCACGCCGACGCCGACGCCCACGCCGACGCCGACGCCGACGCCGACCCCGACGCCGACCCCGACGCTGTCGGACGTCACCGGTTCGGCCACCCCGACCGCCGCGTGGGACGACCAGTCCACCGGGCAGACCGTCGCCAAGGCGGTGGACGGTGTGGTGTCGGGCTACCCCGACAACCCGACGGCCGAGTGGGTCGCGCCGTGGGGCCGGACCGGGGTCTGGATCCAGCTCGACTGGGCCGCCTCGCAGCGGCTCGGCCGGATCGTGCTCCACGACCGCCCGAACAGCGCCGACCAGGTCACCAGCGGCACCCTGACGTTCTCGGACGGCAGCCAGGTCGCGGTCGGCACCCTGCCGAACGGCGGCGACGCCCTGACGGTCGACTTCACCCCGCGTGACGTCACCTGGGTGCGCTTCACGGTGACGGGCGTCTCGGACAGCACGGGCAACGTGGGACTCTCCGAGGTCCGCGCGTGGACGACCGGGTGACCGACGAGCAGGGTGACGGCCAGG
>NZ_CAJCKD010000056.1:0-14059 GCF_903970855.1 Curtobacterium sp. ME12 | reverse complement strand
GGTGCCAGCTGGCACCGGGCCTCCCGTCCGTCAGGTGCGGACTGGACACGCCTCACGCCAGGTCGGGCGAGTCCAGCAGGTCGGTGACCAGAGCGGCGATCGCGGAGCGTTCGGAACGCGTCAGCGTGACGTGCGCGAACAGCGGATGCCCCTTGAGTCGCTCGATGACCGACGCGATCCCGTCGTGCCGACCGACCCGCAGGTTGTCGCGCTGCGCGACGTCGTGGGTGAGCACCACCCGCGAGTTCTGACCGATGCGGGAGAGCATCGTGAGCAGCACGTTCCGTTCGAGCGACTGCGCCTCGTCGACGATCACGAAGGCGTCGTGCAGGGAGCGGCCGCGGATGTGCGTCAGGGGCAGCACCTCGATCAGGCCGCGCTCGACCACTTCGTCGAGCACGTTGTCCGACACCACCGAACCGAGGGTGTCGTAGACGGCCTGCGCCCACGGGTTCATCTTCTCGCCGGCATCGCCGGGCAGGAAGCCGAGGTCCTGCCCACCCACGGCGTACAGCGGTCGGAACACCATGATCTTCTTGTGCTGCTGCCGTTCGAGCACCGCCTCGAGTCCGGCGCACAGGGCGAGCGCCGACTTGCCGGTGCCGGCGCTGCCGCCGAGCGAGACGATGCCGATCTCGGAGTCGAGCAGGGCGTCGATGGCGAGCCGCTGCTCGGCCGAGCGTCCGCGGAGTCCGAAGACCTCGCGGTCGCCGCGCACCAGGGCGACGGCGCCGGCGACGTGCACACGACCGAGGGCCGATCCGCGCTCCGAGTGGATGACGACCCCGGTGTTCACCGGGACCCCGTCGAGCTTCGCGGAGCGGATCTCCTCCTTCTCGTACAGGTCGGACATCTGCTCGCCGGAGACCTGCAGGTCGGCGATGCCGGTGTAGCCCGAGTCGACGGCGAGTTCGGCGCGGTACTCCTCTGCCGCCATGCCGATCGACGACGCCTTGACCCGGAGCGGCAGGTCCTTCGACACGACGACGACGTCGAGTCCGTCGTTCTTCAGGTTCGACGCGACGGCGAGGATGCGCGAGTCGTTGTCGC
This sequence comes from Curtobacterium sp. ME12, assembly GCF_903970855.1. Lineage (NCBI taxonomy): Bacteria > Bacillati > Actinomycetota > Actinomycetes > Micrococcales > Microbacteriaceae > Curtobacterium > Curtobacterium sp. ME12. The sequence continues at coordinate 13,009 of NZ_CAJCKD010000056.1, read as the reverse complement.
CGAGCTGCAGGCCCGACGGCAGGACGGACTGGTTGGAGTGGTTCAGTTCGACACGGAACGAGCCGCCGTCGCCGATCGCGATCGGGAAGTCGAGCCGCTCGTGCTCGATGCGCAGTTCGTCGAGCAGCCGGAGGGCCTGCCGGGCGAAGTACCCGATCTCCGGGTCGTTGCGCTTCGACTCGAGTTCGCTGACGACCACCACGGGCAGGACCACGGCGTGCTCGGCGAAGCGGAACAAGGCCCGCGGATCGCTGAGGAGCACCGATGTGTCGAGCACGTACGTGCGCTGGGCGACCGATGTGGACGAGTCCGCGGTGTGCTGCTGCTGTGCTCCGCGAGAGACGTTCTGAGAGGTCACGACCACTCCATCCCCGGGCCGCGACGGGCCCGGTCCTGTCCTCGAACGCGGCCACGGAGCGGGTCCCGAAGCACCGACTGTGGCCGCTTCGATCGGGCGCGGTGCCCGATGGGGACAACGTACGTCCGGCCCCCGACACCCCGCCAGCGACACGCGGTTTCCGGAGTTACGGTCGCGTGAACAACGCGAGCGTGGCTCGCGCAGCCGCGCGCGGCGGTGACACCGAGTGGTCACGAACCGTCGGCTGCGACGGCCCCGGCCGACAGGTGGTGACCACCCGGCGGACGTGAGCGGGGTGCCGTGACCGCTCGCGAGCTGCGGACGGGAGGCCCGTGGCGGCCTGGCACCGCGCCTCCAGGCCGCCCGTTGGTCGCGACTCGTCGCACGCACAGCACCGAGCGGTCACCAACCGTCGGCTACGACGGCGCCAACCGACAGTTCGTGACCACTCGGCGGACGTGAGCGGGGTGCCGTGACCGCACGCGAGCCGCGGACGGGAGGCCCGTGGCGGCCTGGCACCGCACCTCCAGGCCGTCCGTTGGTCGCGACTCGTCGCACGCACAGCACCGAGGGGTCACCAACCGTCGGCTACGACGGCGCCAACCGACAGTTCGTGACCACTCGGCGGACGTGAGCGGGGTGCCGTGACCGCTCGCGAGCCGCGGACGGGAGGCCCGTGGCGGCCTGGCACCGCACCTCCAGGCCGTCCGTTGGTCGCGACTCGTCGCACGCACAGCACCGAGTGGTCACCAACCGTCGGCTACGACGGCGCCAACCGACAATTCGTGACCACGCGGCGGACCTGAGCGGGGTGCCGTGACCGCTCGCGAGCCGCGGACGGGAGGCAGCAAGCGCAGCGGCCGCGCCGCTGCTACTGCATCGTGGCGTACGAGACGCAGGCGTCGCGGAACATGTCCAGGGTCTCGTCGGTGGTCGACGGGAACACGGACACCCGCGCGACCCCGAGCCGCGTGGTCGCGGTGACGCCGTGGTTGTGCATCGCGGCGGACAGAGCCGTCACGCGACCCTGCGTCGGCCGGAGCACGACGATGCCGGCGCGCTCGGCCGGGTCGCGGCTGGACTCGACCTCGAGCCCGAACTCGTCCGCGATCGCGAACACGCGCTCGACGCGGTCGGTGACACGCTCCTGCACGGCGGCGACGCCGACCGCGGTGAGGCGCTCGAGCGACACCGCGAGCCGGGCCTGCGCGACCGGGTCGATGCGGGACATCTGGAAGCCGGCGGCCCCCGGACGCACCGCCGGGACCTCGGTGGGCCAGCCGGAGGTGCCGTGCGGACCGGACAGTGCCGGACGGATCCGGTTCAGGGCACGATCGCTGAACGCCACGAAGCCGGTGCCCCACCCGGCGTGCAGCCACTTCTGCCCGCCGGTGGCGACCACGTCGGCGACCTCGTACGGGGCGTCGACGACGCCGAAGCCCTGGATCGCGTCGACGATGAGCAGGCGGTCGCCGATGACCTCGCGGATGGCGGCGAGGTCGGTCAGGTAGCCGGTGCGCCAGTCGACCAGGGACACCGCGACGGCGGTCACCTCGTCGGTCAGGCGCTCACGGATCAGCTCGGGGGTCACCCAGCCGGCACCCGACTCGATGACGACGGGCTGCACCCGCCCGCCGGTGGCCGAGGCCGCGCTGGCCAGCGCGAGCGGCAGCGACGGGTACTCGTCGGCGGACACGAGCACGCCACCGGTCAGGCCGAAGGCGGTGTGCAGCAAGCCGGGGGTCGTCGCGGCCTGCGAGACGACCTGGTCCTCGCGGCGGCCGACCAGGCGGGCGGCGACGGTGCGGACGCGGGCGTCCTGCTCGTCGAGGGTCTCCATCGCGCCGAAGCGCATGTGTGCCTGGATCGTGCCGAGCACACGCTGCTCCTCGAGCACGGCGGTCTGCACGGGGCCGAACGCAGCGTGGTCGAGGTAACCGGGGTCTTCGGAGAAGCCAGCGGCGTACTCGTCGATGTTCACAGGTGGTGCACCTTTCACAGGGTTGAACCCTGAGAGCCTACTGGGACGCGGCTCCGCCGCCGAACCCGGTGCGGCAGGTGGCTGGTCGCTGGTGGTTCGGCAGCCGGCCGCGCCCGACCGTGCTCAGCCGCCGAACCGACGCGACCGGAGTCCGAAGTCGCGGACCGCCCGGAGGAAGTCGACCTCGCGCAGGTCCGGGTAGAACGCCTCGACGAAGTAGAACTCGCTGTGCGCGCTCTGCCACAGCATGAAGTCGGACAGCCGCTGCTCGCCCGAAGTCCGGATCACCAGGTCGGGGTCGGGCTGGCCCTGCGTGTACAGGTGGTCGCCGATGAGCTCCGGCGTCAGGACCTCTGCCAGGGTGTCGATGGTGCCGCCGCCCGCGCCGTGCGCCTGCACGATGCTGCGCATGGCGTCCGCGATCTCACGCCGACCGCCGTACCCGACGGCGAGGTTGACGTGCAGCCCCGTGCGTCCGGCGGTGCGCTGCTCGGCACGTTCGAGCGCGGTCACCAGGTTGTCCGGCAGCCCCTCGTTCGAGCCGACGTGCTGCACGCGCCAGTCACGGTTGTCGGCCAGGACCCCGGCGAGGTCGGCGATGATCCCGACGAGTTCCTCGAGCTCTTCGCCGCCACGACCCGTCAGGTTGTCGGCGGACAGCAGGTAGAGCGTCACGACCTCGATGCCGAGGTCGTCGCACCACGTCAGGAACTCCGGGATCTTCGCGGCGCCGGCACGGTGACCGTGTGCGGCGGACTCGAGCCCGAGCTGCTTCGCCCAGCGGCGGTTGCCGTCCACGATCATGGCGACGTGCTTGGGCTTCGCTGCACCGTCGAGCTGGCGGCGGATCCGGCGCTGGTAGGCGCGGTAGAGGATCCCTCGCCCTGTCCATCCCGCCGTCCCGGTCACGCACCGAGCGTAGTGCACCACCGACACACGCTCCCTGAGGCTCCCGCTCTCCGGACACGTGGCTGTCGTTCGGGGTCAGGCCCTATGGTCGGGACCATGCAGGACGAGCACGAGACCGGACCACTCCCCCACGTCCCGTTCACGGAAGAAGCGTCGGCGACCACGACCGCCGAACCCCGTCCGGCCTGGCGCGGCTGGATCCACCTCGGCGCGTTCCCGTTCGCGATCGCGATGGGGGTCGTCCTGATCACCCTCGCCGACAGCACCGCGGCGAAGGTCGGCAGCGCCGTGTTCATGGCGACGTCGTTGGCGATGTTCGGCGTCTCCGCGACCTACCACCGGTTCCCGTGGGGGCCGAAGGTGAAGGCCGTACTGAAGCGCATCGACCACACCAACATCCTGCTGCTCATCGCCGGCACCTACACGCCCGTCGCGATCTGCGCCCTGCCGCACACGCTCATGGTCGTCGTGCTCTGGGTGATGTGGTCGGGCGCCGCGCTCGGCATCGCGTTCCGGGTGCTCTGGATCAACGCGCCCCGCTGGCTGTACGTGCCGATCTACCTGGTGCTCGGGTGCGCTGCCCTCGGGCTGCTGCCGCAGTTCTTCGCGGCGAGCGTCCCGATGACCGTGCTCATCCTGTCCGGTGGCGTCGCGTACATCATCGGCGCGCTGGTCTACGGCTTCAAGCGCCCGAACCCGGTGCCGACCCAGTTCGGGTTCCACGAGGTGTTCCACGCCCTGACCGTGGTGGCCTTCGGTGCGCAGTGGGTCGGCGTGCTCATCGTCGCGCTGGACCCGGTGCGCTGACCGTCGCACGTTCCTTCCCAGAACGGGTGCGATGCATGGTGGTCCCGGGCGTCCTCACCAGGAACTTCTGACCAGGTACGCCCGGTTCAATCAGGTACGCCCGGTTCGACCCGGTACGCCTGGTTCCGGTCGGCGCGCACGAAGCGGACGGGAGGCCCGTGGCGGTCGCGCCACGGGCCTCCCGTCCGCTTCGGAGTCGCGTCAGCCGCGCTCGGTGTCGTCGCCGACGTCGGCCCGGCTGCCCTCGGCCGCGCGCCGCTCCGGCTCGTCGGTCGCGGTGCCGTTCGCCTCGGCCTCGAGCCGCTCGCGCACCTCGGCGCGGTAGCGGGTCCGACGGATGCGTCGGGTCATGTCCACCACGAGCAGGATCGTCACGATCGCGACGAGTGCGATCGCGATGAACCCGACGACACCCGGGGTGACGTCGACGTCGGGGACGACCGAGGGGCTGGGACTGGGGGTGGCGGCGAGTGCCGCCGCGATGGTGCTCACGAGGTCGGTTCCTTGTCGGCTGGGATCCCGGCGAACAGGTCGGTCTCCGGGAGCTCGGTCGGCACGCGTGCTTCCACGAGCTGGTAGTCCTCGGTCGGCCACACCGTCGCGAGGAGGTCGTTCGGCCAGTAGAAGAAGGCGCTGTCCGGTGCGACCTGGCTGGCGTGCGCGCGGAGTGCGGCGTCACGCTGGTCGAAGTACTCGTGCACGTCGACGTGGGTGGTGGCGAGGTCGGGCCGGTCGGCGAACCGCTCGACCCACTCGCGCAGCTGCTCGACGGCGGGGCTGTCCGGGTCGCGCTCCTGCAGGGCCTCGAAGATCGTGCTGAAGCGTCGCGGGTTCATCGTGCGCTCGTAGTAGAGCTTCGCGATCGACCACGGGGCACCGGCGGACGGGTACGCCGACGGGTCGGCGGCAGCGGACCACGCGGCCATCGACACCTCGTGCGTGCGGATGTGGTCGGGGTGCGGGTAGCCGCCGTTCTCGTCGTAGGTGACGAGCACGTGCGGCCGGAACCGGCGGATCACGCGGACGAGGGCCTCGGTGCTGTACTCGAGCGGCACCGTGGAGAACGTGCCCTGCCGGACCGTCTCGCCCTTCTCGGCGTCGGGCAACCCCGAGTCGTGGTAGCCGAGCCACACGTGGTCGATGCCGAGCGCCTGCTGCGCCGAGGCCATCTCGGTGCGGCGGTACCCCGCCATGTCACGGTGCGCACGGCTCGTCGCCGGCTCGCCGAGCTGGTCGTTCAGGATGTCGCCGGCCTCGCCACCGGTGCAGGACACGACGAGCACCTGGTGCCCGTCGGCCACGTACTTCGCGGCGGTCGCGGCGCCCTTGCTCGACTCGTCGTCGGGGTGGGCGTGGACGGCCAGCAGACGGTAGGGCACGTGGGGTTCCTCACTGCGGGTGAGCGGCGTCGGACGCGGGCAGCGCACAGCATCGCGTGAACTACCCTGGGATCAGGATATCCACCCCGGGAGCCCCGAACTGTCCGAACAGCACCAGACCGCCACCCTCGACGAGCGCTACGGCCGCACCCCGGCCCGCAAGCGCCGCAGCCGCCTCTTCGCGATCGTCGCGGCCATCGCGGTCGTCGTGGTCTTCGGTGCGTGGGTGATCTGGGCCGGGCTCGACCAGTCCGACCGCGGCCTCGACCAGGACGTCATCGGGTACGAGGTCCTGTCCGAGCACAGCACCGTCGTCCACTCGCAGGTGTCCGTCGACCCGGGCGTGGAGGCGAAGTGCGCCGTGCAGGTCCTCGACAAGAGCTACTCGATCGTGGGCTGGAAGGAGATCACCGTCCCGGCGTCCGAACAGCGCAGCCGGAGCATCTCCACGCAGGTCACCACGACGACGCGGGGCGTGACCGGCTTGATCCACGACTGCTGGATTCCCTAGACTGTCCTGATTCGCCTCTCGAGACCGACCACTCGGCCGGTCTCGTTTTTTCATGGTCGAAGGGACAGAACATGAGCAACGACACGCAGGTCACCTGGCTGACCCAGGAGGCGCACGACCGTCTCAAGGCGGAGCTCGACGAGCTGAGCGGCGAGGGCCGTGCCGAGATCGCGCGCCGCATCGAGGCGGCTCGCGAGGAAGGCGACCTCAAGGAGAACGGCGGCTACCACGCCGCGAAGGACGAGCAGGGCAAGATCGAGGCCCGCATCCGCGTCCTCACCGAGCTCCTCAAGCACGCCACCGTCAGCGAAGCCGAGTTCGACGGCACTGTCGAGCCGGGCACCGTCGTCACGGCGGTCATCGCCGGCGACGAGTCCACCTTCCTGGTCGGCAGCCGCGAGATCGTCGCCGAGGGCTCCGACCTGACGGTCTACAGCCCCGTCAGCCCCGTCGGGGCGGCCATCGTCGGCCTCAAGGCCGGCGACGAGGCCACGTACACGGCGCCGAACGGCAAGGAGATCGCCGTCGAGGTCGTCAAGATCGAGCGCTACGAGCCGTAGACCCGGCCCACTGCAGACAGGAGGCCCGTGGCGACGCCGCCACGGGCCTCCTGTCTGTCCGCTGGTCGCGCCCAGGACGCGCACCGCGCGTCCGACGGCCCACGCGTCGAACGACTCGTGGATCGTCGCGGACTAGTGCTCGAGGAGTTCCGGGCGGAAGCCGACCTCGTGCAGGCGCTGGATGACCTCCTGCGCGTGCTCGGGGCCGCGTGCCTCGATCGACAGGTCCAGCGCGACCTCGTTGATGACCAGGCCCTGTCCGTGGCGGGTGTGCAGCACCTCGACCACGTTCGCACCGGCATCCGAGATGACCTGGGCGACCCGGGCGAGCTGACCCGGGCGGTCCGGCAGCATGATGCGGATGCCGATGTAGCGCGAGGCCGCGACGAGCCCACGGGTGATCACGCGCTCCATCATGAGCGGGTCGATGTTGCCGCCGCTCAGCAGCACCACGGTGCGGCCGGTGTCGCGGACGGCACCGGACATGATCGCGGCGACGCCGACGGCCCCCGCTGCCTCGACCACGAGCTTGGCGCGCTCGAGCAGGACGAGCAGTGCGCGGGCGGTGTCGTCGTCCGAGACGGTGACGATGTCGTCGACCAGGTCGCGGATGATCGGGAAGTTCAGGTCGCCGGGGCGTGCCACCGCGATGCCGTCGGAGATGGTCGGCTTCGTGGTGATGGTGACGGGCTCGCCGGCGGTGATCGAGGACGGGTAGGCCGCGGCGTTCTCGGCCTGCACACCGATGACCCGGATCGGCCGTCCGAGGCGCTCGGCCATGCCCCTGACGGCGAGTGCGATGCCGGAGATGACGCCGCCGCCACCGATCGGCACCACGACGGTGTCGACGTCCGGCACCTGGTCGATGATCTCGAGGCCGAGCGTGCCCTGCCCGGCGATCACGGCCGGGTGGTCGAACGGCGGGATGAACACGGCGCCGGTGTGGGCGGCGAAGTCCTTCGCGGCGCTCAACGCCTCTTCCACGGAGTGGCCCCGCAGCACGACGTCGGCGCCGTAGTGGCGGGTGGCCTGCAGCTTGGGCAGTGCGACTCCGACCGGCGTGAAGATCGTCGCGGGGATGCCGAGCTCGCGCGCGGCGAGGGCGACGCCCTGTGCGTGGTTGCCGGCGCTCGCGGCCACGACGCCCTTGGCACGCTGCTCCGCGGACAGGGTCGAGAGGCGGTTGTAGGCACCGCGCACCTTGTAGGCACCCGTGCGCTGCAGGTTCTCGCACTTCAGGTGGACGGGGGACCCGAGCAGCTCGGCGAGGAACTGCGACGTCTCCATCGGGGTGACGCGTGCGACACCCTTGATGGTCTCGCGCGCCGTCTCGATGTCCGCGAGGGTCGGGATCGCGGTGAGCGTGTGCGGAGAGGCGCTGGTGTCGGTCACTCCCCCATCATCGTCGCTCCCGGCCCCCGCGGCGAACTCGTGTGACGCTCAGTTGGTGCTGGCGGTGTCTTCTTCGGCCGAGGGACCCGAGTCGACGCCCGGTGCCGGGACGTCGTCGCCGACCTTGTGCCGACGGCGTCGGAGCAACTGGATCTGCCCGTGCTGCCCGCGCTTCGGCGTCGCTTCGAGGACGTGGTCGGAGTCGAGCCGCCGCCAGCGTCCGCTCGCGATGGTGGTGACCATGGCGTTCAGCGTCGCGATCAGCGGGACGGCGAAGAACGCTCCGGCGATGCCGGCGAGACCGGAGGCCGCGGTGACGCCGAGGACGACCGCCAGCGGGTGGACCTTGACCGCGTTGCCCATGACGAGCGGCTGCAGGATGTGGCCCTCGATCTGCTGGACCAGCAGCACGACCCCGAGCACCAGGACAGCCGCGAGGGGACCGTTGAAGATCAGCGCGACGAACACCGCCAGGAAGCCGGTGACGATGGCACCGACGACCGGGATGAAGGCGCCGAGGAACACGAACGCGGCGATCGGGATGACCAGCGGCATGCCGCCGAAGAAGAGCCCGACGATGAAGGACCCCAGGCCGATGCCGACCGCGTCGACGAACGCGACGAAGATCTGCACGCGGATGAAGCTCGTCAGGGTGATCCAGCCGGCGACACCGGCGCCGTCCACCGCTGCGCGGGCCTTCTTCGGGAACAGCCGGACGGACCAGCGCCAGACGTTCTTGCCGTCGATCAGCAGGAAGATCGTGGTGAACAGGATGATGAAGAGCGCCTCGAAGGCGTGCGTCGCACCCGAACCCGCGCTGGCGACCCCGGACAGGATCGACGCGGAGTTGTCCTGCAGCCACTTCGTGCCGTCGTCGAGCCAGCCGTTCACGTCGGACTGGCTGATGCCGAACCCGGAGCTCAGGACGAAGTCCTTGATGTTCGCGTACTGGTCGACCGTCCGGTCACGCAGGGACGGGTAGGACGCGATGATCTGGTCGACGACGAGCCAGATCAGGCCACCGAGTGCCGCGATGCCGCCGAGCAGGCTCATCACGACGGCGAGCCACTTGGGCACGTGGTGCCGCTGCAGCCAGTTCGAGATCGGCACGAGGAGCGCCGAGACCACGATGCCGACCAGGAACGGGATGAGGATCTCGCTGAAGACCGTGACGAGCCAGATGAAGACGGCGATCACGCCCACGACGACGAGCGCCCGCCACGACCACGCACCGGCGATGCGCACGCCGACCGGGACGGATTCCTCGACCACGGGGTCGGGGTGTGTCTGCTTGCTTCCCCATGCCATGGGCCCGAGTGTAGCGATGTGCTTCGCGTCAGGTGCCAGATGCGGCATACGTTCGTGGACCCTCATGTCGGCGGGGTTCGGTAGCGTCACGGCATGCCCAGGTCGACGCTCTCCGCCGCCGAGGCCCGCCGGGTCGCACTCGCCGCGCAGGGGTTCGGACGACCACCCGCCGAGCCGGTCTCGACGCGTGCCCTGAACGCCGCGTTCGGCCGGCTCGGGCTGTTGCAGATCGACTCCGTGAACGTGTTCGAGCGCAGCCACTACCTGCCGCTCTTCGCCCGGCTCGGGGCCTACGACCGGTCGACGCTCGACCGGCTGACGCTCGGACGCTCGGGCCCGTACACCGAGTACTGGGCGCACGAGGCGGCGTTCATCCCCCGCGACGACCTGCGGCTCTTCCGGTGGCGGATGGACGCCCTGCGGGAGCGTGACGCCGGCCCGACCCGGGTCGACGGTGTCACCCGGACCGCTGCCGTCCGGCGCGAACTGCACGCGCTGCTCCGGGCCGAGGGGCCGATGCGGGCGAGCGCCGTGGAGCACGAGTCGAACGTTCGGCGCGGCCCCTGGTGGGGGTGGAGCGACGTGAAGCTCGGGCTCGAGCAGATGTTCCGCTGGGGCGAGGCGGTGAGTGCCGGACGAGCCGGTTTCGAGCGGGTGTACGCCCTGCCGGAGCAGGTGCTGCCCGCAGGCTTCCTCGAGACCGCCCCACCGCGTGCCGACGCCGTGCGCGAACTCGTGCGCCAGGCCGCACGGGCGCTCGGCATCGGCACCCGAGCGGACATCGCGGACTACTACCGGCTGCGCTCCGACGACACGGCCACCGCGATCGCCGAGCTCACCGACGCCGGCGAGCTCCTGCCGGTTCGGGTCGAGGGGTGGGGCGAGCGGGCCTGGCTGCACGCGGGCGCTCGGGTCCCCCGGCAGATGACCGCGGACGCGGTGCTGAGCCCCTTCGACCCGGTCGTCTGGTTCCGGCGACGGGCCGAGCGGATGTACGGCTTCCACTACCGGATCGAGATCTACACGCCGGCCCCGAAGCGGGTGTTCGGCTACTACGTGCTGCCGGTGCTGCAGGACGACCGGCTCGTCGGCCGGATCGACCTGAAGAGCGACCGGCAGCGCGGCGTGCTCCGCGTCCGGACCGCCTGGCAGGAGCCGGGCGAGCACCTGGACCCCGAGCGTCTCGCCGACACACTGCGACGGACCGCGAGCTGGCAGGGCCTCGGCGCGATCGAGGTGACCGATCGCGGTACCGCTGCTGCGGCCGTCGCCGGGTCGCTCGGAGTGCCCCTGGTGCCGCACGAGTCCGCTGACGACGCGGACGCCCCGGAACCAGTCGAGACGGCCGACGACACGGCCGCCGACCGCGTCTCCTGATCCGTCAGAACCGGTCGGCGTTCGCCCGCAACCGCGCGATGCGGTCGGGCAGCGGCGGGTGGGTCGAGAACAGCCGGTCCATCACACCGGGGCGCATCGGGTCGGCGATCCACAGGTGCGCCATCGAGGAGTTCTGCGTCTGCATCGGTCGGCCGTACGCACCGAGCTTCTCGAGGGCCCGCGCCAGGCCCTCCGGGTGCCGGGTCGTCATCGCCCCCGTCGCGTCCGCCAGGTACTCGCGCTGCCGGGACACCGCCGCCTGGACGCCGGCCGCGGCGATCGGGGCCACGATGACGGCGACGATCCCGGCGATGAGCAGCACCGGGTTGGCGCTGCCGCCGTTGTCCGAGTTGCGGTTCCGCCCGCCGGACAGGCCGCTGAAGATCGAGATGCGGAGCAGGACGTCGGCGATGAGGCCGACGGCCACGACGAGACCGAAGACCATCGTGGACACCCGGATGTCGTAGTTCCGGACGTGTCCGAGCTCGTGCGCCATCACGCCCTGCAGCTCCTGGTCGTCCATGAGCTCGAGCAACCCCGTCGTCGCCGCCACCACCGCGTGCTCGGGGTCGCGCCCGGTGGCGAAGGCGTTCGGCGAGGGGTCGGGGATGACGAACACCCGGGGCATCGGCATGCCGGTCGCGATGGCGAGGTTCTCGACGGTCCGCCACAGCCGTGGTTCGGAGACGCGGTCGATCTCGACCCCACCGGCGATCGCGGTGGCCTGCCGTGCCGCCAGGAAGTACTGCACCACCGCGTACCCGAGGGCGACCACGAGGACGATGAAGCCGATCGAGACGTTGCCGGCGAGGTACCCGCCGAGGAACCCGAGCGCGCCGATGATCAGCAGGAACACCAGGACGATGACCACGGTGTTGCGCTTGTTCCGCGCGATGGCGCTGTACACGTCGGATCCGACGCTGGGGTCAGAACTGGACTCGCGGCGGCTCGGCGATGGCCGCCGGCTCGTTCGTCTCGAAGAACGGCGCCTCGGAGAAGCCGCGGTTCTTCGCGAACGTGGAGTTCGGGAACACCCGGATCTTCGTGTTCAGCTCACGCACGCCACCGTTGTAGAAGCGGCGGGCGGCCTGGATCTTGTCCTCCGTGTCGACGAGCTCGGACTGCAACTGCAGGAAGTTCTGGCTCGACTGCAGCTGCGGGTACCCCTCGGCCACCGCGAACACGCTCTTCAGCGCCTTCTGCATGTGCCCCTCGGCGGTGGAGGCCGTGTCGGCGTCACCGGCGGACAGGGTCTCGGCGCGGGCCTTCGTCACGTCGTCGAAGACCGCCTTCTCGTGCGTGGCGTACCCCTTGACCGTGTCCACGATGGTGGGGATGAGGTCGGCGCGGCGCTTCAGTTGCACCGAGATGTCGCTCCAGGCCTCGTCGACCCGGACCTTGAGCGTGACGAGGGAGTTGTACGTCACCCAGAGGTAGATCCCGATGATCACCAGGACGACCACCACCACTCCGACGACGATGAGCGTCGTGACGAGTCCGGTGTCCATGCGGGCGTACTCCTTTGCGCGTCGGGATCCGCGGTGCTGCGTTGGCCTGAACGGCCATCGTGAAGTCTATCGACGCGCTGAGCATGCTCCGTTCCGTGAGCAGTGTTCACGGCCGATTCCCGAGTCACGCACACCGGGTTCCCGGACTGCGGCCCGATACCGAACCTCATCCGCGAGGTGTATTGACCGGACGTCCGAGATCCCGTGGGATGGGTCCGGTGAACACGAGCGGGGAGAACGTGGACGAGGGGGCCGTCGGGGGCGACGGCCCTCGTCGTCGTCCCCGCTTCGCCCTGCTCGCAGCGGCGACGACGGTCCTCGTCGCCGGTCTGCTCGGCGCCGCCGTCGCCCCGGCCGTCGCGGTCGCCGCGGACGGCACGTCGGTGGAGGCTGCCGCTGCGGACGCCCCGGCAGTCCCCGTCGCCCGGGCAGCCGCCACTCCCACTGCGACCCCCGAGCCGAGCGAGATCGCTCCGCCGAGTCCCGGCCGGCCGGGCGCTCCGACGCCCACCCCCACGCGTCCCGCCGTCCGGCCCACCATCGCCGACCCGGGTGACGTCACGACGGGGACGACGCGCTTCCACGGCACCGGCACCCCCGGGCACACCGTCCGGGTGACCGGTCCGGCCGCGACGGGTTCGTCCGGGTGCACGACCCGGGTGGACCCGAACGGTTCCTGGGCCTGCCTCGGCACCGTCCGCTCCGGCCCGCAACAGGTCTTCACGGTGCGCGACCTCGTCGCCGCGCTGCCCGTCGCGAGTGCACCGGCCTCGGACGTCATCGTCCCGCCGACACTGGCGGCCGCCGGGCCCACCGGCGGCACGGTCTCCGGGACGGGGTACCCCGGATCGACGGTGCTGCTGTCGGTGTCCGGGTCGTCGGCCCAGCAGACCGCCCGGGTCGGTGCGGACGGCCGGTG
>NZ_CAJCKD010000055.1:0-14127 GCF_903970855.1 Curtobacterium sp. ME12 | reverse complement strand
GGCCACGCGTGGCTCGACCCGGCCGACGCCGTCGTTGCCCGACGCGAGGCGCTTCCGAGCGCGACGTGCGCGACCGCCAGGCGGTAGCCGTCGGCGCCCGCACCGGCGATGACCGCCGTCGCGGCGGTGGCGACGTGGTCGACGTGGCGGAACGGCTCGCGCTTCCACGTGTTCGACAGGTGCACCTCGACGACGGGGACCCACAGGGCCTCCACCGCGTCGTGCAGCGCGACCGAGGTGTGCGCGTAGGCGGCGGGGTTGATGACGACCGCGGCGAAGCCGTCGAGCGCCTCGTGCAGCCACTCGACGAGCTCGCCCTCTCGGTTCGTCTGGCGGAAGTCGGCCTCGAGCCCGTGCACGGCCGACTCGGTGTGCACGATCGCCTCGATCTCGGCGAGCGTCACGGTGCCGTACTGCTCCGGGTCACGGCGGCCGAGGATGTCGAGGTTCGGGCCGTTGAGGACGAGGATGCGCGACGCGTCGGTCATGGGCCGAGCGTAGCGAACCGGGGGAGCGCTACGCGGCTCGAGTGATGCATGTGCTGGCTATGTGAACGGTCACAAATCGGTGTAACGTCTCCGTCCGGGTCGGCAGAGTTGTCGACTGCAACACACTGACGTGGAGATGTGAATGGTTCTCGCTGCAGCGAACGAAGGGATCCGGCTCGACTTGGGCTGGGTCGACTACCTGATGATCATCGTGTACTTCGCGGTCGTCATCGGGATCGGGTTCACCGCCCGCAAGCAGGTCCGGACGAGCATGGACTTCTTCCTGTCCGGGCGCTCGATGCCGGCGTGGATCACCGGCCTGGCGTTCGTGTCCGCGAACCTCGGTGCCACCGAGATCCTCGGCATGGCGGCCAACGGTGCCCAGATCGGCATGGCCACCCTGCACTACTACCTCGTCGGCGCCGTGCCCGCGATGGTGTTCCTCGGCCTCGTGATGATGCCGTTCTACTACGGCTCGAAGGTCCGCTCCGTGCCGGAGTTCATGCTGCGCCGCTTCGGCAAGGCGCCGCACCTGGTGAACGCGATCGCGTTCGCGGTGTCGAACGTGCTCATCGCGGGCATCAACCTCTACGCGATGGCCATCGTCATCGAGGCCATGCTCGGCTGGCCGGAGTGGCTGGCGATCATCGTCTCCGCCGGCTTCGTGCTCGTCTACATCACCCTCGGCGGGCTCTCGAGCGCGATCTACAACGAGGTCATGCAGTTCTTCGTGATCATCGCGGGGCTCATCCCGCTGACGATCGTCGGTCTGCACCGCGTCGGCGGCTGGGACGGCCTGTCGAAGGCCATCACCGAGACCCAGGGCGTGCAGCACCTGCAGGCCTGGGCCGGCACCGGCTTCGGCGACGTCACCAACCCGATCGGCGCCAACTGGCTCGCCATCGTGCTCGGCCTGGGCTTCGTGCTCGGGTTCGGCTACTGGACCACGAACTTCACCGAGGTGCAGCGTGCGTTCTCGGCGAAGAACATGTCCGCGGCCCGCCGCACCCCGCTCATCGCCGCGATCCCGAAGCTCTTCATCCCGGCCATCGTCGTGATCCCGGGCCTCATCGCCGCGGCCGTGGTGGGCAACCAGTTCGCCGACGGCACGCTGACCTACAACGACGCGATCCCGAAGCTCATCCAGATGTACCTGCCGACCGGTGTGCTCGGCATCGCGGTGACCGGCCTGCTGGCGTCCTTCATGGCCGGCATGGCGGCGAACGTCTCGTCGTTCAACACCGTCTTCACCTACGACATCTGGCAGCGCTACATCCGCCCGAACATGCCCGACCTGCACTACCTGAAGACCGGCCGCTGGGTCACCGTCGTCGGCGTCGTGGTCGGTATCGCGACCGCGTTCATCGCGGCCCAGGCGTCGAACATCATGACGTACATGCAGACGCTGTTCTCGTTCTTCAACGCACCGCTGTTCGCCGTGTTCATCCTCGGCCTGCTGTGGAAGCGCATGACGACGCAGGGAGCGCTCTGGGGCTACGTCCTCGGCATCGTGACCCCGACGATCACCTGGATCGCCTACCTGGTCAACCCGGACCTGTTCGCCACCGCGACCGCGGAGACCCTGTACGGCGCGATCATCTCGTTCGTCACCGTGCTGGTCGTCGGCTTCGTCGTCTCGATGCTCACCAAGCCGAAGGACGAGAAGGAGCTCGGTGGGCTCGTCTACGGCGTCGGCAAGATCGACCTGCACGGCGACTCGGTCGCGACGGACACCGCCTGGTACCGCTCGCCCGCCCTGCTCGGTACCGTCGCGCTCGTGCTGTGCGTCGTCCTGTACCTCCCGTTCCTCTGATCCGCGAAGGAGACCACTTCTCATGAGTGACACCACCACCCCCGGCGCGATGACCGAGGAGCAGAAGGCAGCCCTCGTCCGCTCCACCCGCCGACTCGACCTGCGCCGCATCCTCGGCGGCCTGTTCGTGCTCTACGGCGTGATCACGACCATCGTCGGGATCGTGCACTGGAACACCGACCCCGAGAAGACCGGCGGGATCCACATCAACCTGTGGGTCGGGATCTCGCTGCTCATCGGCGGCGGCCTGTTCTTCCTCTGGGACCGCCTGAACCCGGTGCCCGCCGAGGACATCATCGGCCAGGCCGAGGCCGAGTCGCACCAGCGTGCCGCGGGCGAGGGGCGCGAGCTGGCCTGAGGCCGCTCGGGTCGGGCGTCCCCGGCCTGACGCGGAACGACGAAGTCGCTGTCGGACGACAGCGACTTCGTCGTTTCCGGGCTGGGCTGCACACACCTTGACCGGTTGGTTCCCTCACGAAACGGTTGCGCGCTGGTCCAGGTGGGTCCAGGTTGAGCGTGACGAAAGGAACCGCCATGGACACGATGGTCTTCATCAACCTGCCCGTCACGGACCTCGAGCGCTCGAAGGCGTTCTACGAGGCACTCGGGTACTCGATCAACCCGGCCTTCAGCGACGACACCGCGGCGTGCGTGGTGGTGTCCGAGTCGATCTCCGTCATGATCCTGACGACGGCGAAGTTCGCCGAGTTCACCGACAAGACGATCGCCGACGCCGACACGATCGAGGTCATCAACTCGGTCAGCGCCCCGTCGAAGGAGGACGTCCACCGCATCGTCGACGCCGCGGTCGCTGCCGGCGGCACCGAGGACCGGCCGGAGATGGACCTCGGCTTCATGTACCAGCGGAGCTTCACCGACCCGGACGGACACCGCTGGGAGTACGTGTGGATGGACGAGCAGGCGACGCAGGACGGCCCGCCCGCCGAGTGAGCCAGGCGCTGTCGGCGGCGCCCGCCAGGATGGTCGCATGAGCACCGAGCCCGTCGACGCCCCGCCCGTGCCCGACCTCGTCACCGGCGACGACGGCCTCGCCCGGCCGGTCTGGGCGTCGTCGGACGCGCTCCTGCGCGAGTACTACGACACCGAGTGGGGCCTGCCCGTCCGCGACGAACGCGGGGTGTTCGAGCGGCTCTCGCTCGAGGCGTTCCAGTCGGGTCTGTCGTGGCGCACGATCCTCGCGAAACGACCGGCGTTCCGGGCCGCCTTCGCGGACTTCGACGCCGAGACCGTCGCTGCCTTCGGCGAGGACGACGTCGCACGGCTGATGGCCGACGCCGGGATCGTCCGGAACCGCGCGAAGATCCTCGCGACGATCACCAACGCGAACGCCACGATCGCCCTGCGGCAGGACGGCGGGCTCGCCGACTTCGTGTGGTCGTTCCAGCCGGCGACCACGCCCGAGCCACGGTCGTCCGCCGAGGTGCCGACCAAGTCGGACGAGTCCCTCGCCCTGTCGAAGGCGCTGCGGAAGCGCGGGTTCGCCTTCGTCGGACCGACCACGATGTACGCCCTGATGGAAGCGCTCGGCATCGTCGACACCCACCTGGTCGGCAGCCACCGGCGCGGGACCTCCGGCGTCTGGAGCTGACGGGCGGGCCCAGCCCAGCCCAGCCCAGGAACACGAGCAGGCAAGCCCACGAGTACGACAACGCCGGGACTATGGTCACGACATGGCCGACGACATCCGGATCGCGTTCCTGCTGTTCCCGCACCTGACCCAGCTCGACCTGACCGGTCCGGCGCAGGTCCTCAGCCGGGTGCCGGGTGCACACGTCGAGTACGTCGCGGCGACACTCGACCCGGTGCCGAGCGACTGCGGCCTCGCGCTCGTCCCCACCGTGACGATCGAGGATGCGGGCCCCGCGGACGTCCTCGTGGTGCCCGGTGGTGACGGTGCCTTCGACGCGATGCTCGACCCGGGCGTCGTGGCCTTCGTGCGGCGCCAGGCCGAGCACGCGACGTGGGTCACCTCGGTGTGCACGGGCGCCTTCGTGCTCGGCGCCGCCGGGCTGCTCGCCGGCCGGCGCGCGACCACCCACTGGGCGTCGAAGCCGATGCTCGAGGCCTTCGGCGCGCAGCCGACGGACGGCCGGATCGCCCGGGACGGCGCCGTCGTGACCGCCGCCGGGGTGAGCGCGGGCATCGACATGGCGCTGTGGCTCGCGGCCGAGCTCGCCGGACAGCCCGCGGCCGAGGCGATCCAGCTGCAGATCGAGTACGACCCCCGGCCACCGTTCGACAACGGGTCCGCCGAGCGCGCCGACGCCGTCGTCGTCACCCGGGCTCGCGCAGCAGCCGAGGAAGCCCGCGGCGCGAAGGTGACCCGCGCCGCCGCAGCCGTCCTGCGCTGACGCGGACCTGCGGACGGTCACGAATCCCCGCCGGTCTCCGCCGAGTGGTCACGAAACGTCGTTCCGGGCGCGGCCAGTCGACACTTCGTGACCGCTCGGGGCCATGCACGCGGGGTGTTGTGACCGGGCGGTGGCCCGCGCCGCCGCAGCACGCACCCGCGCCGCCGCAGTCGTCCCGCGCCGCCGCAGCCGTCCTGCGTCAGACCAGCGGCTTGCGCATCTGCGCCGACGTCACCTGGTACCCGAGCGCCGCGTAGAGCTCCTGCGCCCCGGTGTTGTAGCCGAACACGTTCAGCCCGATGCTCGTCGCACCGTGCTCCGCAGCGGCGCGGTGCCCGAGCTCGAGCGCCCGACGTGCGTGCCCGCGGCGCCGGTGCGCCTCGTCGATCTCGACGTTGAACACCCACCAATCGGTGCCGCCCGGTGTGAACGGTCCGATCCACAGGTACCCGATGACGGTGTCGTCCTGGTCGGTGACGTCCCACACGAGGTGCCCGTCAGCGGGAGACCCGCCCGGGAACCACCGGTCCCGCGACTGCTGCTCGTTCGCCGCGGCCTGCTCGCGGGTCTCGCCCGACTGCATCCGCGACTCGACGTACTCGGCCATCGTGCGCTGGAGCCAGGCCGGGAGGCGCGTGGCCGGCATCAGGACCAGCCGCGTGTCCGTCATCGGTTGCCCTTGGAGCCCCGGCTCGGCTTGCCGCGCATCTTGCCGCGTCCGGGTGTCGGGCCCTTGCCGGTGTTCGACTTCTTGCCGCTGCCGGACTTGCCGCTGCCGGGCGACTTGGCCTTGGCCTTGCCGCCTGCCCCGGCGGAGCCGCCCCTGGAACCCGACCCACCCGACCCGGCCGAGGCACCCTTGGCACCCGACCCGGCCTTGGCGCCGCCACGAGCCGGACGCGAGCCGTCATCGCCGTCGCGATCCGGGCCTCCCGGCTGGCGCGAACTGTTGGCGGTCCGCCCGCGCACCACGCCGATGAACTCCTCGGTGGTCTCGGTGGCGTCCTCGTCCCGCCAGACCAGCGCGATGCGCGTGCCCTCGGCGTGCATGAGCGGACGCCCCACCAGGTCCTTGCGGCTGGCGGCGCGGAACAGGGACTGGGGGAGCACGACGACGCCGACGTTCGCCTCGACCAGGTCGAGCGATCCGTCGATGTCGGCCGGTACCGGGCCGGCGTCGATCACGTGGACCTCGGCGTCGTCGAGGTCGACCTCGGCGAGTTCGGCGAGGGGGGAGTCCTTGGGCATCGCGACGACGGCCGTCTCGGTCCAGAGCGGGATGGCGTTGTGCTGCTCGGACACGGGCATGCGAGCGAACACCATGTCGGCTTCGCCGGCCAGCGCGTCGTCGACGTCGTCGGCGCCGATCGGCCGGAGCCGGAGCTCGACGGAGGGGAAGCGTTCCCGCCAGACACGGGCCCACTTTGCGGGGGAGACCCCCGGCACGAAGGCGATGGTGAGAGCCGCGGTCATGCAGACGAGCATAGGGGCCGTACCCTTGTCCTCATGGCGCAGGAACAGACCATGAAGCCCGAAACGGCTGCGAAGAAGCTCGGCATCTTGCTGACGGCTGCTCCGGAGTCCTTCCAGAGCGCTCCCCTCACGCGGACCGCCTTCGACGAGCTCCGGACCGAACCCCCGACCTGGCTCGAGGACCTCCGACGCGACGGCCCGCACCCGCGGCCCGTCGTGGCGCAGAAGCTCGGCATCTCCATCTCCGGCCTGAGCCGTGCCGGGATCGACGACACCCTGACGACGGCGGACATCAAGACACTGCTCGAGCAGAAGCCCGAGTGGCTCGTCCGCGAGCGTGCGACGCAGGCCGCCGTGCACGCCGAGAACGCCCGCGTGAAGCAGGAGCGCGCCGCCAAGGCCGCTGCCCGCGCCGCGGACTGACACCGCCCCGCACCACTCCGCCGCACCGAGGACGCCCCACGTGCACGAGACCGTCGCCGACGCCATGCTCGTCGTGCCGCAGTTCGCGTCGGTGTGCTGCATCGTCGGTGACCGCTACCGCCCGCGTCCGGGCGTGATCGTGCCGGCGGGCGTGATGCTCGTCGCGATGCTCATGCCCGTCGTCGACGCCGGAGCGGTGTGGACCCTGTTCGCCGCGACCCTCCTGCTCCTGCTCGCGCCGTTGCCCGTGATGCGTCGCCGCCGCGCCGACGGTCGCCGTGCGGAGCCGATGGACGTCCACCGTGCGCTCTCCGCCGTCGTGATGGCCGGGATGCTGCTGATGGGCCATGCCTCGGGCGTCGCCGGAGACCACGCCGGGCACGGCATCGCACTGTCCGCGGTGCTCGGCGCCGGCGTCATCGGCTACTGCGCCTTCAGCGGCTGGCTGCTGCGGTACGAGTGGGGTCGTGAGGACCGGCGGGCCGTCCGCAGCGGCGAGGTCTTCGCGATGACGGTCGCCGTGGTCGGCATGACCCTGGCGATGTAGCGCCGCGGAGCTCAGTCGGCCCGGGTCGTCGCGTCGCCCGTGTGCGTGACGCGGTCCTTCGCAGCGCGGATGGTGTCCTTCGGCACCGGCGGCACACCCCGTCGGATGCCACGGAGCCCGACCACGAACAGGATCGCGGTGACGACGGCGAACACGACGAAGGTGATCCCGATCGCGGCCCAGACCGGCAGCGCCAGGGCGAGGAGCGCCACCACGAGGCCGGCCAGCAGCACGAGGGTGGTCAGCGCGAAGGCCACTGCGGCGCCCGTGAGCACCAGCCCGGTCTTCGCACCGCTCGCGCGCTCGCCGATCTCTCGCCGCGCCGAGGCGACCTCCTCACGCACGGCGCGCAGCACCGGCTCGAGGGCCTTCTGCACGAGTCCGGCGGTCACCGTGTCGCGGAACGACGGTCGTCCGGGAGCGGTGGTGTCGTCGTGGTCGGTGCTGCTCATGGGGTCTCCTGTCCGGGCGCGGCGGTCTGCGTCCCCTGACGGGACGCGACCGGTCCGATGATCGTCACGCTGACCGGCGTGCGCCCGGTGCGTTCCCAGGTTGCGCAACGGACTGGAGGCCCGCCCCGCGTCGACGACGCAGGACGGGCCTCCCGGGTGATCGAGCCGAGTGCCCTACTCGGCGACCTCCTCGAGGTCGTCGATCCCGCGGGCGGCGGCCGCTGCGCGGCGGGCACGCATCGACGGCGCGGCGAGGGCGGCGAGCACGGCCGCGACCGCCACACCCGTGCACGCCCAGAACCCGATCGTGAAGGCGTCGTCGGTCGGCAGCCCCTGCGGCGTGCTGTGCGAGGTGATCAGCGCTGCGATGACGGCGGTGCCGACGCTCGAGCCGATGGTCCGGACGACCGTGTTGGCGCTGATGGCCTCACCGGTCTGGTTCGCGGGGACGCTCTCGATGATCGCGTTCGAGCAGGCGGCGAGGGCCATGCCGATGCCGATGCCGGTCAGGACGCCGGAGGCCACCACCTGCCACAGCTCGGCGTGTGCGATCGCCGGCAGCACGAACGCGGCGACGATGGCGAACCCGCCGATGAGCATCGGCGGCTTCGGGCCGACCTTGCGCACCAGGATGCCCGCGATGGGCCCGGCGACGACCATCATCACGACGGTCGGCAGCAGGAAGAGACCGGCCTGGGTGACGTCCTTGCCGAAGCCGTAGCCGAGCGCCGTCGGGAGCTGCAGGAGGGTCGGCACGAGGACGAAGGTGCCGAACATCGCGAACCCGAAGACGAGGGCGACGACGTGGGCGGTCCAGACACCGCGGACCGCGAAGAGCCGGACGTCGATGAGCGGCTCGGCGATCCGGAGTTCGACCAGGACGAACACGACCAGTGCCACGGCGCCGAGGACCAGCAGGCCGATGGTCTTGCCGTTGCCCCACCCCCAGGTCTCGCCCTCGCTGACGGCGAGCAGGATCGAGACGAGCGACACCGCGAGGACGAACGTGCCGGCCGTGTCGAGACGGCCGGGCTTCCGCACCGGGGACTCCGGCATGCCGAAGACCGCGCCGAGCAGTGCGATGACGACGAGCACGGCGGGGAGCCAGAACAGCCAGTGCCACGACAGGTGCTCGACGATGGGTCCGGCGGCGACGATGCCGACACCGGCACCGATGCCGAAGATCGCGGACAGCAGGCCGATCGTGACGCTGACCTTCTCCTTCGGCAGCTCGTCACGCACGATGCCGATCGACAGCGGCATCACGGCTCCGGCGGCGCCCTGCAGTGCCCGTCCGACGATCAGCACTCCGAGGTTCGGGGCGAGGGCGGCGAGCACGGCGCCCACGAGCAGGATCGACAGCACGACGATCAGGACCTTGCGCTTGCCGATCATGTCGCCGAGGCGACCGAGGATCGGCGTGAGCACCGAGGCGGACAGCAGGTAGGCGGTGAGCACCCAGCTCGTCGCGCTGGTGGAGGCGCCGAGGTCCTGCCCGATGGTCGACAGTGCCGGGGCGACCAGCGACTGCAGCACCGCGAAGGACAGGCCGCCGAGGGACAGGAAGACGATGATCGCCGTGCTGTTCGGCCGGCGCCCGTCCGTGGTGGGGTGCGAGCCGGTCCGTGGGCTCTGCATGGTGTCGGTCATCGTGCTCCGTGTCGTCGTGGTCGTTGATGTAAACAGTTGCTGACATCACGAGCGTACGCGCTCGGAGGAGCATGTCAACGCTTGCTTACATCCCTGTGAGGACCGCTAGGCTGCGCTCCATGAGCAAGGACGCCGCGGCCACCCGACTCCTGCTCGTGCAGGCCGCCCGGCGTCGGTTCGCCTTCGACGGGTACCGCACGACGACCGTGCGCGACATCGCCGGGGACGCCGGGGTGAACGTCGCCCTGATCAACCGGTACTTCGGCTCGAAGGAGGGGCTCTTCCGCGCCTGCCTCGACCGCGTCGTGCGCGACCTGGGGACCGAGGAGACGAGTGAGCAGGGCCTCGAACGGGCGCTGACGGGCATCATCACGCACATCGTGCGGGCCCCCACCGACGACGACTCCCTGCAGCTGATGCTCCTGCTGCGGTCCTCCGGCGACGACGGCGCCGACGCCATCCGCCGTGAGACGTTGCGCCGGTACGCCGAACGGCTCGCGGGCACGGTCGGCGGCGCGGGGTCCGAGGAACTGCTCGTCCGTGCCGAGATCGCGTTGGCGGTCGTGCTCGGGATGTCGATGCTCCGGCAGTCCACCGCGGTGGAACCGCTGGCATCCGCCGACGACGCCGTCGTGTCGGCCGCGCTCGAGGACGCGCTCCGAGCCCTGCTCGCACCGCCGCGGTAGCGTCGAGCCGTGTCCGACCGTCCCGCACGTCGCCCCGACCCCGCTCCGCGCCTCGACGAGGTCGACGAGCGCATCCTCTGGACCCTGGCGGCCGACGCCCGGATCCCGAACAACCGACTCGCGGCCGCCGTCGGCATCGCGCCGTCGACCTGCCTGGCACGGGTCCGTGTGCTCGAGGACGCCGGGGTGATCCGCGGCTACCGGGCCGACGTGGACGTCGCTCGGCTCGGGTTCTCGATCGAGGCGATGGTGTCCGTCAGGGTGCACGCCGCGGCCCGCCACGAACTGCGGGACTTCGCCAAGCGCCTGCTGCGGGTCCCCGTCGTGCAGGACGTGTCGTTCCTGGCGGGGGACAAGGACTTCCTCGTGCACATCGCGTGCGAGTCGACCGAGCAGCTCCGGGACTTCGTCGCCGACGAACTCAGCGGTGACCCCTCGGTGGCGACGACGCAGACGAACATCGTGTTCGAACGCCTCGTCGCCGACCGGGCCACCCAGGGCCGCTCCTTCGACGAACTGCGGCGCTGGCGGGCCTGACGCGCGGAACGGGTCAGCGCTTCCGGGTCATCGGGATGTGCGGGATGCGGTCCTCCAGGTACTCGTCGCCCGAGCGCACGAAGCCGAACCGGCCGTACCACTGCTCCAGGTGCGACTGGGCACCGAGGGCGATGCTCCGCGAGCGCGACTCGGCGATCGCGGCCTCCATGAGCTGCGCGCCGAGCCCCTGGCCGCGGGCGTGCTTCGCGGTGGCGACCCGGCCGATGCGTTCGGTGCCGTCGGGCTCGCGGAGCAGGCGGAGCGTCGCGTCCACCGAACCGTTGCCGGCCCAGAACTGCACGGTGCCCGGCTCGAGGTCACGGCCGTCGATGTCGCCGTACGCGGCTTCCTGCTCGACGACGAAGACGTCCTGGCGGAGCCGCAGGATCTCGTGCAGCGTGACGATGTCCAGGTTGCGGGTCGGAGCGTTGAAGATCGAGACCACGGACGGCCCTTCCTGAGAATTTCTTCCGAAACGGGGTGTGTTCCGGACCGGATCGGCGTACATTGCCGGTCAACCACTCTACGTGCGCAGCCGAGATCAGGAGGTGAGCGCATGGACCACCCGTTGCGCGCACCCTGGCGCGCCGCACTCCGCATCGTCCTGCTGGGCGTCGGGACCCTCGCCGCCCTCGTGCTGCTCTCCCTGCTCCTCGGCGCGCGACCGGCCTCCGCGGCGACGACCTCGGCCGCACCGAGCGAGCAGCGCGGACTCGTCGGCAGCGTCGTCGACGGCGTCGGTGGCACCGTGCAGGGCGCGACCGGTGAGGTCGGCAAGGTCGTCGGCGGCGTGACGGATCCCGTCCGCAAGGCCGTGGCGCCGGCGCCCGCACCGGCACCTGCTGCGCCCGCTCCGGCGCCCGCACCTGCTCCGGTGCCCGCAGCGGTCGCACCGGCACCGGCGGCCCCCGCTCCGGCTCCCGCAGCCCCCGCGCCGTCGAGCCCCGCTCCGGCCACGACCACACCGGCTGTCCAACCGACCACGTCCGCCCCGGCGGCCCACCCGGCCACGCGCCCGGTGCGACCGGTCGTCGACGAGGTGAGCAGCGCCTCCCGGCCGGTCACGGACACCGTCGCGAACGTCCTGCGCCCCGTCACCGGCACCGTGGAGCACGTCACCGACGCGCGCCCCGTGACCGCGGTCGTCGACACCGTCGACGACGTGGTCGGCAGCGTGCCGGTGGTCGGCACGGTCCTCGGTGACGACACGCTCGGCACCGTGACCGGCCCGGTCACGGGCCTGGTCGACGACACGCTCGGCTCGGTCGGCACGACCGTGGGCGACGCCCCCGACGTGGTCGGGGGCGTCGTCCCGGCCGTCGGCGGCACCCTGCCAGGAGGCACGGACCCCGTCGTCGACGTCCCCACGCTCCCGGTGGGCGGCGGCTCGAACCCGTCCGCCGGGCCCGTCCCGTCGGTGCCGGTCGCGACCGCACCCGTCCGGCCCGGAGTCGCTCCCGGAGCCGCCGCGGCCGTCGTGCCCACACCCGTCCGCGCCGACGCCACGGACCACCGCGCAGCCCGTCTCCGCCCGTCGGAGCCGGTCGCCGCAGCTGCGACGACCGCCACGGTCGGCCCGGTCGTCACGGCCCTCGATGCGCAGGGCGCGACCCTCGGCGGACACGCGTTGCTCGTCCCCGCCGACGGCGAGGGCCACGGGCTCCCGTTCGACGGGGCCGCCGCCGGCGTGCTCGGTGGCAGCGCCTCCTCGACCTCCGGTGGCGCAGCAGCCGTCGGCATCGTCGGCTCGACCGACGACATCGTCTCCCTCGCCGCGGGGTCTCGCGGCACGCTCTCCGACGACGCGGTCCCCGCATCCGTCGTCGGCGAGCACGACGTCGCCCCTGACTGAGATCGGTGCGCCTGTCCGCCACGGCAGGCACGCACACATCCCGGCTGCGTCCGCGGTCGGTGACGATCTCGATCAGGGAGTACGACCATGAACAAGTACGTCTCCAGAGGGCTCTGGTTCGCCCTCTTCGTCGGCGGGCTCACGCTCGGCGGCACGGCTGCGGCGAACGCGGCCACGACATCCGGTGCCGACGGCACCGTCTCGGGCACCCAGGTGGCCCCCGCTGTGGACGCCCCGGTGTCCCTCGGCGGCAACGCGATCGCCGTGCTCGGCGACGCAGTGTCGACGGCGACCGGGTCCACGACCGCCGCTCCGGTGCCTGCTCCGGCCACGACCGCTCCTGCCCCCAGCACCTCGGGCCAGGACGGCACGCTCTCGGGCACCCAGGTGGTGCCGGACGTCACGGCACCGGTGACGGTCGGCGGCAACGCCGTGGCCGTCGCCGGTGACGCGGTCTCGGCCGCCGCACCCGCGGCGGCTCCGGCACCTGCTGCTCCGGCTCCGGCTCCGGCGCCTGCAGATCCGGCGCCTGCTGCTCCCGCTCCGAGCACCTCGGGCGAGGACGGCACGGGTTCCGGCACCCAGGTCACCCCGGCCGTGACCGTCCCCGTGACGGTGTCCGGCAACGGGATCGGCGTCCTCGGCGACGGTACCGCGACGTCGACCGCCCCGGCTGCGACGACCCCGGCACCAGCCGCCGAAGCCCCGTCTGCGCCCACGACCTCGGGCACCGACGGACTGCTCTCCGGCACCCAGGTGACCGGTCCGGTCGACGTCCCGGTGACGATCGGTGGCAACGGCATCGGCGTCCTCGGTGACGGGGCCGCGACGGGCACGGCGCCCGCCGCGGGCACGGGCACCGGGACCGGGACCACTCCGGTGGCCGGTGGTTCGACCTCGGGTTCGGACGGCACGGCTTCGGGCACGCAGGTGTCCCCGGTCGTCTCGATCCCGGTCACGGTGGCGGACAACGGCATCGGGCTGCTCGGGACGGGGGCCGCGACGGGCACGGCGCCTGCTGCGGGCACGGGTACCGGGACCGCTCCGGCGGCTGGTGGTTCGACCTCGGGTTCGGACGGCACGGCTTCGGGCACGCAGGTGTCTCCGGCCGTCGACGTCCCGGTCACGATCGGTGGCAACGGCATCGGCGTCCTCGGTGACGGCACGAGCACCGGCGGCACGACGACTCCGGCCACCGGTGCCACGACCCCGACGACCGGCGGTTCGACCTCCGGCGACGGCGGCCTGCTCTCCGGCACCCAGGTCACCCCGGTGATCGGCCTGCCGATCACCATCGGCGGCAACGGGATCGGCATCGTCGGTGACGGCACCAGCGCCACCCCCGGCACCGGCACGGACCCCGGGACCGACCCGGGCACGGACCCCGGTACCGACCCCGGTACGGACCCGGGTACCGACCCGGGCACGGATCCCGGTACGGACCCGGGTACCGACCCGGGCACGGACCCCGCCACCGACCCGGGCACCGTCCCCACCGACGGGACGGGCACCGGTACCGGCACCACGCCCGGCACGGCGACCATCCCGGTGGGCGCGGTCGGCGTGGTCGAGCCGACCCGGGCCTCCACGGCGGGTGTGGTGACCAGCACCACCGCTGCCACCAGCGGGGTCCGGACGAGCGCCGGCACCAGCCCGGCGACCCCCCCCGCCCGTCACCGCCCGCCCGAGCCCCCCCTCACCCGGGCCCGCTTGCCCGTTCCTCCCGGCGGTGGCGCCCCCCCCCTGCACCACTCCGTAACTAGCCCGCTCGGCCGTCGCCTGCTGCATCCGGCCCGCAATCGTTATCGCGTGCGAGAGGCTCTGCTGGTGCGCG